>NZ_JBELMH010000109.1:0-7869 GCF_042096055.1 Citreimonas sp.
GTTCATCGACGAGATGATGGGCGACGGGCTGATCGCCCGGCAGAAGACGGGCGGAGACCGGACCGGCGGTGGTTCCGGTCCCGTGCCTCAGGATGCGCCCGCTGCCAAACAGGCGCGGCGAACCTTGATGGCGCGCTGGCCGGTGGGGCGCAGCTTCGGCTTTCCGATGCGGCAGTTCTCTGCCTTCGATCCGCCGCGCCCCGGCACGACCGACCGCGACACGGTCAAGGCCGCCGACGCGGACCAGGCGCAACGCGCAAAGCCGTAGGCGAGCTTGCGGCGCCATCGACGGCGCTCCGGAAAGGCCGATTCTTCACCAGTACCGCGACGGCGCGTGGCCGCCCGTCATTCCGCCCGGTGGCAGGCCACCCGCGTATCGCCGATGGGGCGCATCAGCGGCCGCTCGGTCTTGCACCGGTCGATGGCGATGGGGCAGCGGGGATGGAAGGCGCAGCCCGGCGGCGGGTTGATCGCATCGGGGATCTCGCCCTTCGGCGGCTCGACTTCGCGGCCGAAGGCATCCATGCGCGGGGCCGCGTCGAACAGCATCTGCGTGTAGGGATGTTTCGGCGCATCGAAAAGCCGGTCGCGCGGCGCTTCCTCGACGAGGCGGCCGAGATAGAGCACGCCGATGCGGTCTGCCATGTGCTGCACGACCGTCAGGTCGTGGCTGATGAAGAGGTAGGTCAGCCCAAGCTCCTCGCGCAGGTCGGTCATCAGGTTCAGCACCTGGCTCTGGACGCTGACGTCGAGCGCCGAGGTCGGCTCGTCGCAGACGATGATCTTGGGGTTCGACGCCAGCGCGCGCGCGATGCAGATGCGCTGCCGCTGGCCGCCCGAGAATTCGTGCGGGTACTTCGACGCGTCCGCCGCCGACAGGCCGACCTGTTCCAGCAGCTTTTCGGCCAAGCCCTTGGTGTCGCCGCCGCGGGCCGCCACCGGCTCGGCGATGATGTCGCGCACCCGCCAGCGTGGGTTGAGCGAGGCGTAGGGATCCTGGAAGATCATCTGGATCTCGGCGCGCACGGCCTCGACCTTGTCGTCGTCCTTCTCGGTCGCAAGATCCACGCCGTCGACCTCGACGCGCCCCTTGGACGGCGGCACGAGCCCCACCATGATCTTGCCGATTGTCGACTTGCCCGAGCCGGACTCGCCCACCAATGCGTAGACCGAGTTCTCCTCGATCTCGAAACTGACATCGGACACGGCGGTCAGTAGCGCGCGCGGCTTGCGTTCGATCACGCGGTTCAGCCAGGGTTTCGAGACGTCGAAGACGCGGGTCAGCCCCTCGACCTTGATGAGTGCGCTCATGTGGTGACCTTTTCTTCGGTATTCAGCGGAAACCAGCAGGCGGCGCGGCCGCGATAGGCGTCCAGCGTCGGGCCGGGGTCGCGGCGGCAGACGTCCTGCGCGCGGTCGCAGCGCGGGTGGAACGCGCAGCCAGACGGCAGGTTGCCCAGCCGCGGCATGGCGCCGGGGATCTGCACCAGCCGCTTGCGGCCCTGGCTGGCCAGCGGGGTCGATGCCATGAGGCCCGCGGTGTAGGGATGATGCGCGCGGGTCAGCACCTCGCGCACGGGGCCAAGCTCGGCCAGGCGGCCGGCATACATCACCGCGACGCGGTCGGCGGCCTCGGCGATCACGCCCATGTCGTGGGTCACCAGCATGACCGCGACGCCGCGTTCGCGGCAGAGCCGTTTCAGCAGCGCGATGATCTGCGCCTGCACGCTGACGTCCAGCGCGGTGGTCGGCTCGTCCGCGATCACCAGATCCGGCTCGGCGCAGAGGGCCAGCGCGATCACCACGCGCTGACGCATCCCGCCCGAGAATTCGTGCGGGTACGATCCGATGCGCGCCTCGGCGGCGGGGATGCCGACCTCTTCCAGCGCGGCGATCGCGCGGCGGCGCGCCTCGGCTTGCGAGACGTTCATGTGCTCGAGGATCGTCTCCTCGATCTGCTCGCCGACCGTCAGCAGCGGGTTGAGCGAGGTCAGCGGGTCCTGGAAGATCATGCCCATCTTGCGGCCGCGCAAGCGGCGCAGCTTGTCGCCTTTCAGCGCGTGCACCGGTTCCCCCGACAGCAGGATCTGCCCGGCGGTGATGCGCGCCGGCGGGTCGAGCAGGCCGATCACGGCGTTGCCGGTCATCGACTTGCCGGCGCCGGATTCGCCCACGACGCCGAGGATTTCGCCAGCGTGGATATCATAGCTGACGGTGTCGACCGGGCGCAGGATGCCGTGACGGGTGGGGATCTCGACCGTGAGATCGCGGACGGACAGGACGGGTGTGCTCATGCGGTGGCGCCTCTGGTTCGGGGCGGAAAAGCGGACGGGGCGGGCGCGTGCTCACGCAAGCGTGTGCCATCTTGACGGAACGTCAAAGCGCCCGGGGTTATGGTTAACATAGCGATGTCACAGCGCGTCGCGCAGGCCGCCGGAGACAGCCCATGTGCCTCACGACACACGCTCTCGCCCTGTTCCTCAGCTTGCTGGCCGAGGATCGCGTCGCGACCGAGCCCGGCCGGATCACCATCCTGGCCGAGGCGGAGGACGCGGTCTGGGTGCGCAGCGACCGCCACGCCGACGACCGCTGGTGCACCATGGCGCCGCAGCTCGACGCCGTCGCGCGGAAGGACCATGACTGACCTCACCGCAGTTTCGGGTTCAGGGCGTCGCGCAGCCAGTCGCCCAGCAGGTTGATCGACAGCGCCAGCGCCAGCAGCGTCAGCGCCGGGAAGAACAGGATCCACCACTCGCCGGAGAACATGAACTCCTGCCCGATGCGGATCAGCGTGCCGAGCGACGGCTTGGTCGGCGGCGCGCCCACGCCGAGGAAGGACAGCGTCGCCTCGGCGATGATGGCCAGCGCGAGCGAGATGGTCGCGATCACCAGCACCGGGTTCAGCACGTTGGGCAGGATGTGGCGCAGCATGATCGCGAAGGGCGTGCGTCCGATCAGCTTCGCCGCCTGGACGTATTCCTTGTTCTTCTCGACCAGCGTGGCGCCGCGCACGACGCGCGCGAACTGCACCCAATCCGAAAGGCCAATGGCGAGGATCAGCACCCAGATCGCCACCTGGTCGCGGTATTCCGGCGGGGTGACGCCCTTGGCGATGCCGAAGATCAGCATGGCCACAAGGATCGCGGGAAAGGTCAGCTGCACGTCGGCCACACGCATGATGATCGTCTCGACCCAGCCGCCGACATAGCCGGCGAGCAGCCCCAGCGCGACGCCGATCACCAGCGCCAGCGCCACCGCCGAGAACCCCACGAAGAGCGAGATCCGCATGCCGTAGAGGATCGTCGACAGCACGTCGCGGCCCTGGTCGTCGGTGCCCAGCAGGAAGTAGTCGCCGGTGAAGGCGTTCGCCTGTCCCGGCGGCGTGAAGCCGTTCATCAGGTTCAGCGTGGCCGGGTTGAACGGGTCGTGCGGCGCGATGACCGGCGCCAGCAGGGCTGCCAGCACCAGCACCACGACGACCGTGAAACTGATCATCGCGACCGGTGCACGGCGGAAGGCGTAAGCAAAGTCGCTGTCCCAGGCGCGGCGCGCCCGCGAGGGTCCGGCCACGTGCGCGGATTCGGCGATGGTCGTCGCGTCGGACTGGCGGTCGGAGAGGGGCATGTCAGTGGCCTCCGGCGGTACGGTCGACGCGCAGGCGCGGGTCGATCGCGAAATAGAGCATGTCGACGATCAGGTTGATGCCGACGAACATGACCGAGATCAGCATCAGGTACGCGGCCATGACGGGGATGTCGACGAACTGGATCGCGTTGATGAACAACAGCCCGACGCCGGGCCACTGGAACACGGTCTCGGTGATGATGGCGAAGGCGATGATGCTGCCCAGCTGCAGACCGGTGATGGTGATCACCGGCACCAGCGTGTTCTTCAGGGCGTGGCGGAAGTTGACCGATTTCTCGCGAATGCCCCGCGCGCGGGCGAAGCGGATGTAGTCCATGCGCAAGACCTCGAGCATCTCGGTCCGCACGAGGCGCATGATCAGCGTCATCTGGTAGAGGCCCAGCGTGATCGCGGGCAGGATCAGCGCCTTCAGACCCGAGACGGTGAGAAAGCCGGTCGTCCACCAGCCGAGGTTCACCACGTCGCCGCGCCCGAACGACGGCAGCCAGCCCAGCTCGACCGAGAACAGGTAGATCAGCAGGATGCCGATCAGGAAGGTGGGCAGCGACACACCGATCAGCGACAGGGTCATGATCGCGTTGGCGGATATGCCCCGCCTTCGGATCGCGGTGAAGATGCCCAGCCCGATGCCGCCGACCAGCGCCAGCACGCCCGATACGAAGGCCAGCTCGAGCGTTGCGGGCGCGCGCTCCATCAGGATCTCGGCCACGGGACGGCCCTGGCGGTAGCTGAGGCCGAAATTGCCCTGCACCGCCTGTTCGAGGAACTTGTAGTACTGGACGATGAAGGGTTGATCGAGGCCCAGCTGGTCACGCAGGCGTTCGACGTCCGCCTGCGTGCGTTCCT
This sequence comes from Citreimonas sp., assembly GCF_042096055.1. Classification (NCBI taxonomy): domain Bacteria; kingdom Pseudomonadati; phylum Pseudomonadota; class Alphaproteobacteria; order Rhodobacterales; family Roseobacteraceae; genus Citreimonas; species Citreimonas sp. Next base: position 4,492 of record NZ_JBELMH010000109.1, read on the forward strand.
GGCCCAGCATGTTGTCCACCGGATCGCCGACGAACCGGAACATCGAGAAGGCCACAAGGCCCACGACGAAGAGAACGAGGATCGACTGCGCGATCCGGCGGATGATGTAGGCCAGCATGAATCAGTTCACCGTTACCCAGCGCAGGATGAAGAAGTTGTCCTCACGCACCGTGAGATCGACGTCGTCGCGCGTGCCCCACAGCAGCGGCTGCACGTAGAGCGGCACGTAGACGGCGTCCTCTTGCACGGTCGCGGCAATCTCGTCCAGCATCGCCTGGCGTTCCGTCGGGTCGATTTCCGATTGCTGCGCGGCGATCAACTCGTCGACGCGGGCGTTCGAGTAGCCGCCGAAGTTCCAGGTGCCGATATTGTCCTGCGGCGTGTGCACGAGGAAGCGGAAGGGATGCTCGGCGTCAAACGTGCCCGGCGACCAGCCCAGCAGATACATGTCGTAATTGTCGGCGCGCAGCTCTTCCCAGTAGTTGCGCACCGGCACCGCGTCCAACTGCGCCGTGAGGCCGACCTGCGCCAGCATCGAGACGGTCGCCTGGCAGACGGATTCGTCGTTGATGTAGCGGTCGTTGGTGCATTTCAGTAGGAACTCGAAGCCATCGGGATAGCCTGCCTCGGCCAGCAGTTCGCGTGCGCGCTCGGGGTCGTGGGCGGGGCGTTCGGACAGGCTGTCCGAGTAGCCGCTCATCGCCTCCGAGACCAGTTGCGACGCGGGCTCGGCCGAGCCGCGCATGATCGTCTGCAGGATCGCCGGCACGTTGATCGCGTGCGCCACTGCCTGCCGGACGCGCGGATCGAGGAAGGGGTTCTCCTCCGCGGTGCCGTAGAGCGTGTCCTTGTCCTGGCTGAAGCCGTACATGATCACGCGCGCCTCGGTGCCGCGGATCAGCTTGACGTCTTCGGCCGCGTCGACACGGTCGGCGTCCTGGACGGGCACCGGGTTGATCATGTCCACGTCGCCCGCCAGCAGCGCGGCCACAGCGGTGGCCGAATTGTCGATCGGGGTCAGGATGCCCTCGGTGACGTTGCCGCGATCCTCGCCCCACCAGTCCTGCCAAGGCGTCAGCACGGTGCGCAGGCCGGGCTCGCGCTCCGCCAGGATGTAGGGGCCGGTGCCGTTGGCGCGCAGGGTCGCGTAGTTGCCCTCGGTCGGCGCGGGGCGGGTGGCACCGTTGGCCTCGGCCCAGCCGCTGTCCATCATCATCCAGTTGGCGATGCTGTCGGGAAAGATCGGGTTCGGCGCGTCGGTCATGATGTCGACTGTGTAATCGTCGACCGCCACCACGTCGGTCACGCCCGAGAACCAGCTTGCGGTATCGGCCGTCTCGGACGAGGCGCGCTCGTAGCTGAAGACCACGTCCTCGGCGGTGAAATCCGCGCCGTCGTGGAAGGTCACGCCCTCGCGCAGGGTGAAGCGCCAGCCCTCGCCGTCGCCGATCGGCTCCCACGCGGTGGCCAGTGACGGCTCTACGCCCATGTCGCGGTTCCGGCGGACGAGGCCCTCGTAGACGTTGTTGAGAAAGCCCAGCACGGGCGTCGAGTTGCCGGCATGCGGGTCCATCGTGTTCGGGTCCGTCTGCTCGGCCCAGCGAAAGGTCTCGGCCGCGGCCGGTGCCGCCAGCGCGGCGCAGGCGGTGCCGATCATCAAAAAGTTTCTCATCGCGAATATCCCCCGGTTCCAAAAGGTCGGGGCACGCGGTCGGCCCGCGTGCCCCGGTTTCAGCGTCCGACCAACGTGGCCGGCCGGTCAAGTCAGTTCATGGTGAAATACTTGAACTTCGGATCGTCCTCGGGGCTCACCTCGGTGCCGACGGCGTCCGTCATGCCCCAGTTGAGCACCTGGTGGTGGATCGGCAGGTAGAGCTGCTCTTCCTGCACCACTTCCCAGATCGAGGCGATGGTCTCGTTGCGGGCCTCGAGATCGGTTTCCGACTCCAGGCTGACGATCATCTCGTCGATTTCCGGGTTCGAGTAGCCGGTCGCGTTCCAGCTGCCGCGCTCGTCACCGCGGGTGTGCACGAGGAAGTTGAACACGTAGGCGGAATCGTAGGTGGGAACGCCCCAGCCCAGCATGAAGAAGTCGGTCTCGCCGTTGGTGATCAGCGGGAAGTGCTGGGCCTTGGGCTTGGCGTCCAGGTTCACCGTGACGCCGATCTGCGCCAGCATCCCGACGGCGGCCTGGCAGATCGCTTCGTCGTTGACGTAGCGGTCGTTCGGGCAGTCCAGCCGGATCGAGAAGCCGTCCTCGTAGCCCGCCTCGGCCATCAGCGCGCGCGCGGCGTCGAGATCCGTCTCGATCTGGTCCATCTCGGCGGTCCAGCCGTTGACGAACGGGGGCGCGATCATGCCCGCGGGCGCGGACTGGCCGCGCATCACGACCTGCTGGATGGCCTCGCGGTTGATCGCCAGGTTCATCGCCTCGCGCACCTGCGGGCTGGCCAGCGGGTTCTCGCCCTCGACGTCGTCGCTCGCCAGGTCCTCCTCGGCGGTGTTCATGCCGAAGAAGATCGTGCGGTTCTGCGGCGCGGTCTTGACGACCAGGCCCTCGGTCTCGGCGACGCGGCCCAGATCCTGCACCGGCACGTCCTGGATGAAGTCCACCTCGCCCGACAGCAGCGCGGCGACGCGGGTCGCGGCGTTCTGGATCGGCGTGTACTCGATCCGGGTGATCTCCATGGGGAATTCGTCCATGCCCCAGTAGTCCTCGTTGCGCTCCAGCACGGTGCGCACGTCGGGCTCGCGCGAGACGAGGGTGTAGGCGCCGGTGCCGTTGGCGTTGGTCGCGGCGAAGGTCTGCTCGCCGCCCTCGACGTCTTGCACGTCCACGGCGTCGTTCGCTTCGGCCCAGCCCTTGTCCATCATGAACAGGTTGGTCAGGTTTGCCGGCAGGATCGGGTTCGGGCCGTCGGTGACGAATTCCACGGTGTGGTCGTCGACGATGCGGACCTCGACGATCGAGTTCAGCAGCTCCTTCATGTTCGAGTTCTCGGACTGCGCCCGCTCGATCGAGAACTTGACGTCCTCGGCGGTGAATTCCTCGCCGCCGTGGAAGGTCACGCCCTGGCGCAGGTTGAACACCCACACGTTGGGATCGTCGGGCGACACCGCCCAGTCGGTGGCAAGCGCCGCCTGCGGCGCGCCTGTCGTGTCGCGGATGATCAGCGGCTCGTAGATCTGGTGCGACAGCGTGTGCGTCGGGCCTTCGTTCTGCGCGTGCGGGTCGAGCGTCAGGCTGTCGCCCGCGCGGGCCCAGCGCAGCGTCTCGGCCGAGGCGCCGAGCGCGGTGCTTGCCAGCAGCGCGGCGGCGAGAATGCCGGTGGTCTTCATGGTCGTCTCCCTGTGAGGTTGCGGCCCTGTTTCCGGGCC
>NZ_JBELMH010000110.1:0-1071 GCF_042096055.1 Citreimonas sp.
GGGCGCGTGTCCGCGTCGAACCCGCACCAGCTGCTGGTCAACATGGTGGTCTTCGGCGCGCTGATGACGCTGATCGCGTTCCTGTACCTGCGCAACCAGCTGCGGCCCATCACCCGGCTGGCTCATGCGGCGCAGGCGTTCGGGCGTGGGCGGCACGTGGCCTACACGCCCGGCGGCGCGGTCGAGGTGCGCACCGCCGGCCACGCGTTCCTAGACATGCGCGCCCGGATCGAGCGGCAGATCGAACAGCGCACGATGATGCTGTCCGGCGTCAGCCACGACCTGCGCACGCCGCTGACGCGGCTGCGGCTGGGCCTGTCGCTGCTGGACGACGACGAGCGCGAGCCGCTCGAGCGTGACGTCGACGAGATGCAGCGCCTGATCGATGCCTTCCTCGACTTCGCCCGCGGCGATGCCGAAAGCGGCCCGGCCGAGCCCGTCGATCCGGTGGCGCTGGCCGCGTCTGTCGTCGAGGACGCGCGCCGCGCGGGGCAGGCGGTCGAGCTGGGCGAGACCGACGGCGCAGGCACGATTCCCCTGCGCGCCGCCGCGATCCGGCGCGCGGTCGAGAACCTGGTGGCGAACGCCGTGCGCTACGGCTCGCGCTGCCGCGTGTCGGTCCGGCTGAGCGAGCGGTCGCTGCGCATCCGGGTCGAGGACGACGGGCCCGGCATCGCGCCCGAGGACCGGTCCGAGGCCGTGCGCCCCTTCGTCCGGCTGGACCCGGCGCGCAACCAGGATCGCGGCTCGGGCGTGGGGCTGGGGCTGGCCATCGCGGCGGACGTGGCGCGCGCGCATGGCGGCATGCTTAGGCTGGCGGAAAGCGAAGACCTGGGCGGGCTTTGCGTGGACATCGTCATCGGCCGCTGACGGGTGCGGCGCGGTCACGCATGCGGCGGGATGCGATCGTATCCCGAAAGCGTTTGCCCGGTTGCGCGCCGCTTGCTACCTTTCCCGGCGTCAGGCCCGACGGGAAGCGGGCATCGCGCACGAGGGATACATGAACGGCTACAGGCTGCACCTGTCGGTTCTGTCCAGCCATTGCGACGGCAGTGGCGTCACGCAGGCCCC
>NZ_JBELMH010000110.1:1171-7849 GCF_042096055.1 Citreimonas sp.
ATCCTGCCGCGGCAATGGCCCGAAACGGTGCGCGCGCGGGCCGAGGACTACCTGCAGGACACGCAGGCGGCCTGATCCCGCGCCGGGCGGCGCGGGACGGTGTCGGATCGGCCGAAGCGCGAGGGCGTTCCACGCGCGCGGATCGCGCGATCAGAGCCAGCTCTGGACGGTGCGCGCGCCGGACGAGATGTCCTGCCCCAGCCCGTCCACCGTGCCGCACCCGGCCAGAAGGGCGCCCAGCCCCAAAACGACGATAGCCCGTTTCATGTCCTGCTCTGCCTCTTTTCGTTGGTGCGGGGAACGTCGTGTTCCCCGCGTCGCCTGTATCGGTCGGTCCGTGTTGCCCGGTTTCCGACTCAGCTCTCTTCCTGCCACCACCAGACGTCCGGCTGCCAGTTGATCCAGTCGCCGTAGATCGGAATGGTCTCGGGGTACTTCAGTTCCTTGGCATGCGCGATGCGCGACGTGTTGTACTCGTAGAACGGGATCACGTAGCGCCCGGTCGTCAACACGCGGTCCAGCGCCTTGGTCGCGGCGACGAAATCCTCGCGGCTTTCCGAGTTCAGCAGCCGGTCGATCATCGCCTCGGCCGCCGGAGAGCACATGCCCATCAGGTTGCGCGAACCCTGCGTCTCGGCCGCTTCGCACGACCAGTAGAGCGTCTGCTCGTTGCCCGGCGACAACGACAGCCCGCGCCGGTAGTAGGTCATGTCGAAGTCGAACTGGTCGGTGCGTTCGCGGTACTGCGCCGGGTCGACCACCGACACCGTCGCGTCGATGCCCATGCGCGCCAGGCTTCCGACGAAGATGTCGCCGATCGACTGCGGCTCGGTCGCGCCCTGGCTCAGCAGGATCTCGAAGCTCAGCGGCTGGCCGTCGGGGCCGGTCATCACGCCGTCCTCGATCGTGTAGCCGGCCTCGGCCATCAGGTCGATCGCGGCGCGCAGGCCCGCGCGGTTGCGCGCCGAGCCGTCCGAGACGGGCAAGGCGTAGCCTTCGAGCGCGCCGGGCAGCAGGTCCTCGGCATAGGGCTCCAGGAATTCGCGCACACGCCCTTCGGCCGGGCCGTGGTCCATCCCCAGGACCGAGTTCGAGAAGTACGAGGTGATGCGATTCTGCGCGCCCCCGGTCAGCGCGTCGTTGATGTACTCGAAGTTGAAGGCGTGCATCATCGCCTCGCGCACGCGCCAGTCGTCGAAGGGCGCGCGGCGGGTGTTCATGGCGAAGCCGGTGATGCCTGTGGGCCGGCCGTGCGGGATCAGCGACTTGACCACGTCGCCGCGCTGGACGGCGGCGAAGTCGTACTGGCTTTCCCAGGTCTCGGCGTTGAACTCGCGGTTGGAATTGACGATGCCCGCCTTGAACGCCTCGAAGGCGGCGGTCTCGTCGCCGAAGAACTCCATCCGGATCGTGTCGAGGTTGTTGGTGCCGCGCCGGAACGGCAGGTCCGCGCCCCAGTAATCGGGATCGCGCGTCAGCTCGACGAAGCGGCCGGCCTCGAAATCGGTGATGACGTAGGGCGCCGAGGTGATCGGGATCGTCTCGAGCCCGGATTCGGTGAAATCCTTCCCCTCCCACTGGGCCTTCTTCAGGATCGGGCGCATGCCGATGATCAGCGCGAGTTCGCGGTCCTCGACGTTGAAGTCGAACCGGACCGAGCGTTCGCCGGTCTGCTCCATGCTTTCGACCTTGTCCCAGCCGGCGTGGTAGCGCGGGTGGCCGATCGTGCCGAGCGTCTCATAGCTCCACATCACGTCCTCGACCGTGACGGGGGTGCCGTCCGAGAACGTCGCCTCGGGGCGCAGGGTGAATTCCACCCATTCGCGGTTCGGCCCGACCTCGATGCTTTCGGCCAGCAGACCGTAGAGCGAGAACGGCTCGTCCCAGTTGCGGCCCATCAGCGATTCATGCGCGAGGAAAGGCAGCTGCCACGGGCTGGAGCCCTTGAGAATCATCGGATTGAGGCTGTCGAAGCCGCCGACCTCGCCGGTCACGATGCGGCCGCCCTTTGGGGCGTCGGGATTGGCGTAGGGCAGGGCCGTGTAGTCCGCCGGAAGCTGCGGGTCGCCGTACATCGCGATGCCGTGGCTGTCGGCCAGCGCCGCCTGCGCGCAGAGAATCGCCGCCGCCGCAATCGACGCATTACGGCGAAACATCCTGAAATAGTCGAGGTGCATTATGGCAACAATCCCTGTCTGCCCTTGTTTTCTTGGCCCGGATGCTACGCCGGGCCGCGGCGCTTTTCAAACTTTAAGCTTGGACTCTGGCGACTAAGCGCTTATACATAAAGGCACTGCTCGATAGGTTTCTTGCCTGTATGAAACCTGCCTCAATAACTGACCCCGGCCTTGCGCCGGGGTTTTTTTGTGCCCGCATCCTCTGCCCGCACCGCGCCGCCGCCCCCTTATCTCTGCCGCGCGGCATGCTATGCTGCCGGCGCAAATTCAAGGGAGCGCGTGCATGTCGCTAGCAGGGAAGACCGCCATCGTCACCGGGTCGAATTCGGGCATCGGGCTGGGCATCGCCGAGGAACTGGCCAAGGCCGGCGCGGCGGTAGTGCTGAACTCGTTCACCGACCGCGAGGAAGACCACGCGCTGGCCGCGCGGCTGGCCGACGATCACGGCGTCGACGTGCGCTACATCGCCGCCGACATGGCCAAGGGCGACGAATGCCGCGCGTTGATCGAGAAGGCGGGCGGCTGCGACATCCTGGTCAACAACGCCGGCATCCAGCACGTCTCGCCCGTGGATTCGTTCCCGGTCGAGAAATGGGACGCGATCATCGCGATCAACCTCAGCTCGGCCTTCCACACCACGGCCGCCGCGCTGCCGCACATGCGCAAGCGCGGCTGGGGCAGGGTGGTCAACATCGCCTCGGCCCACGGGCTGACGGCGTCGCCCTACAAGTCGGCCTACATCGCGGCCAAGCACGGCGTCGTCGGCTTCTCGAAGACCGTGGCGCTGGAAACCGCCGAGGAGCCGATCACCTGCAACGCGATCTGTCCCGGCTACGTGCTGACCCCGCTGGTCGAAGCGCAGATCCCCGCGACGATGAAGGAATACGGCATGGACCGCGAGCAGGTGATCCGCGACGTCATGCTGGCGCGCCAGCCGTCGAAGGACTTCGCCACGGTCGAGCAGCTGGGCGGGACCACGGTGTTCCTGTGTTCCGACGCTGCGGCGCAGATCACCGGAACGACGATCAGCGTCGACGGCGGCTGGACCGCGCTTTGATCCGCGGTGCGGGGGTTCCGCCCCCGCGCCCCCGGAATATGTTAAAGCAGAAGATTCGGGCGAGGCTTCAGAGGATGCGGGGCGTCGGCCGGTCGAAGACGCGGCGCCCCAGCGCCGAGGCGCACAGATCGACCATCAGCTGCGCGGTGCGGCCGCGTTCGTCCAGCATCGGGTTGAGCTCGACCAGGTCCATCGAGGTCATCAGACCGCTGTCGTGGATCATTTCCATCGCCAGGTGCGCCTCGCGCACGGTGGCGCCGCCGGGGACGGTGGTGCCCACCGCCGGCGCGACCGCGGGATCGAGGAAATCCACGTCGAGCGAGACGTGCAGCGCACCGCCCGCCTGCGCAACCTTGTCGAGGAACGGCCCCAGCAGCGCGGCGAGGCCGTTCTCGTCCAGCGCGCGCATGTCGTGGCGATGCACGCGGCTGGCCTCGATCGCGTCGACCTCGGCCTGATCGACCGAGCGCAGGCCGATGATGCACACGTTCTCCTGCGGGATCGGCGCCTCGAGCGGCGGGAAATCGTCGAAGCCCGCCTGGCCGGTCACGTAGGCCAGCGGCGTGCCGTGCAGGTGACCCGACAGCGTCGTCTCGGGCGTGTTGAAATCCGCGTGCGCGTCGAGCCAGAGCACGAATTGCGGCTGGCCCTTCTCGGCCGCGTGCGCCGCCACGCCCGACACCGTGCCCAGCGACAGCGCGTGGTCACCGCCCAGGAAGACCGGCAACCCCTCGGCCATCGCGGACCGGGCGGCGCGGGCCAGCGCGCGGGTCCAGCCCACGGTCGGAGGCAGCGCGTAGAGGCCGTCGCGATCCGCCACGTCGGTCTCGTCCGGTTGCACGTTGCCCATGTCGCGCACGGTGTGGCCCAGGTCGGCCAGCGCCTTCGGCAGGCGCGCGGTGCGATAGGCGTCGGGGCCCATCAGGCAGCCGGCGCGGCGCTTGCCGCAATCCATCGGCGCGCCGATCAGCAGAAGGGTCTGGGGCATGGGGGCACCTCGTGTTGGTTGGCGTTGTGGCGAAGCCGCACGGGCCGAGAGGCGAATCCGCCCTTTGCGCGATCATGCCGCGAAAGCGGCGGGGGTGACACCCCGCGGCGGCGCTCAGCGGCGCGCGCGCAGCGCCGCCAGCCAGACCAGAACCAGCAGGGCCGAGACGATCGCGTTCCAGCCGGCCATCGAGATGCCCAGCATCTGCCACGGGATCTCGTCGCAGCGCACCAGCGGCGCGTTCATGATCTGGTCGAGCAGCGCATCGGTGTCGAGCCCGCCGATGTCCTGCGACGTGCAGGTGCTGGGGCCTTCCCACCAGCCGCGCTCGACCCCTGCGTGGTAGGCGCCGATCGCGGCCGAACTGCCGACCGCGGCGGCGCCCAGAAGCGCGACGATCGCCAGCGGTGCGGCCAGCGCGATCAGTCCCGCGCCGATCGCGCCGACGTGGCCGTAGCGCTGCCAGTAGCACAGCTTGCATGGCGGCAGGTCGCCCAGGTACTGGAAGCCCAGCGCCGCCAGCATCAGCGCCGCCGACCCGGCGGCTGCGAGGATCATGAGAGAACGTCGTGTCATAGCGACCCCGCGACGAGGAATCCGCCGACCAGAAGCACGACGAAGGCGGTGAAGACAAGACCCAGCCGGCGCTCGATGAACTCGCGGATCGGGGCGCCGAAGGCGCGCAGCAAGCCTGCGACCACGAAGAACCGCAGCGCCCGCGCGATGATGGACGTGACGACGAAGGTGGCCAGCGGCATCGCCGTCCAGCCCGACATGATCGTGATCACCTTGTACGGGAAGGGCGTGACGCCCGCGATCAGCACGGCCCAGAACCCGACGCCGTTGAAGCGGTCGTTGAACGCGGCCATCGCGTCGTCCTTGCCCAGCGCCTGCAGGATCGGCTGGCCAAGGCTTTCGTAGAAGAAATAGCCGATCCCGTAGCCGGCGATGCCCCCGAGGACCGAAGAGACGGTGGCCACCAGCGCGATCAGCCAGGCCCGGCGCGGCGCGGCGAGGATCATCGGGATCATCAGCACGTCGGGCGGGATCGGGAAGACCGAGCTTTCGATGAAGGCGACGGCGGCGAGGATCCACAGGGCCCGCGGATGATCGGCCTGCGCCATGGTCCAGTCGTATGAGCGTCGCAGCATGGCGGGTCTCCCTGCAAGGCTTCTGACCACGGCTGGGCGCCGCTGGCAAGACCTGCCGCCGCGCCGCGGCATGCGCGCAGACGCGATTGACGCGATCCTAGGCTTGGTATACCCGCAGATCCGGGCCCGAGTGGCGGAATGGTAGACGCAGGGGATTCAAAATCCCCCGCTGGCGACAGCGTGTCGGTTCGAGTCCGACCTCGGGCACCACATGGGATCGGCATGCTTTGCCCCGATCCGCGTGGCGCTGCGACCCGTTCAGAATATTGACGCAGATCGGCAGCGCGGTGCTGTGTTCGGCTGGCCGCGTGACCGGGACGTGCGCGTGGTCGCCGCTCCGGTCAGCCTCCTTCGGACGTGCCGCCCGTGACCGTCAGCCCCAGCAGCCGCCAGACCTGCATGCCGCCGCGATAGTAGGAGATGCGATCGGCGGGATAGCCCGCCTCGACCATGTTCCGGATCGCGGTGGGGGATTGTCCGCACCAGATCCCGTTGCAGAACAGCGCGACGCGTTTCGCGTTGCTGCAATCCCACCCGTCGAAATCGGGCTCGCACCCCAGCCGCCCGAGCTCGTCGAGCACATAGGTGTAGGGGATGTTGATCGCGCCCGGGATGGTGCCGCCCTGGAACCAGTCAGGCGTGCGGCTGTCCACGACGACCGCGTCGGGATCCTGCAGCATGTCGATCAGTTCCAGCTCCCCGATCGTGTAGACCCCCTCGGCGGGGTTGTGGGGCTGGATGCAGAAGTCGGGGCAGGGACGGGAGGTGCGGGCCCACTCTCCGCCGATTTCGTGCGACGTGTCCTGGATGCGCTCGATCACCACCGGGCCGGAATCGGTCTCGACTGTGACCGAAGGCATGTCCTTGGTGATCCCGACCGTCGTTTCGGCCATGGCCGGTGCGGCCAGCAGCGCAGCGGCGGCAAACAACTTGCGTAGCGTCACGGCTTGTCCTCCTGAAAGTCTGCGTACCGCCCAGCCTAACCGGTCGCGCGTCGCTCGTCACCTTTGCGCTACAGCGGTGCCGTCGTGTGGCGGGTCAGGTATCCGGCGGGATCAACCCCAGCCCGCGCAGGTAGACGCCGATCGCCGATTCCAGCAGGTCCTCGGGCGGGAAGGGCGAGCGCGTGCCCGGCGAGTTGCGGGCGAAAAGCTCGACCACGCCGTGGCTCATCGCCCAGATATGGGCCGAGAACATCTCGGCCGGCGGGCGTTTTTCGGCGGGGATGTGCTGCGACAGGTCGGCGGCCGCGCGTTCCAGCACCCCGCGCGCGCGGGAAGATACGGCGGCGAGTTCGGGCGAATG
>NZ_JBELMH010000111.1:0-7665 GCF_042096055.1 Citreimonas sp.
GGGCTCGAACACCAGCGCGCGGGCCAGCGCGATCCGCTGCTGCTGGCCGCCCGACAGCTGCGCGGGCCGGCGGCCGCCGAACTCGCCCATCTGCACCATGTCCAGCGCGTGCTTCACTTTCTTCTCGCGCTCGGACTTGCCGATCTTGCGCACTTCGAGCGGGAAAGCGAGGTTCTCGGCCACCGTCATGTGCGGGAAAAGTGCGTAATTCTGGAACACCATGCCGATCCCGCGCTTGTGCGGGGGAATGTTGTTGATCGAAACGCCGTCCAGAAGGATCTCGCCATGCGTCGCCGTCTCGAAGCCCGCGAGCATCATCAGGCAGGTGGTCTTGCCCGACCCCGACGGGCCAAGCATGGTCAGGAACTCGCCCTTGGGCATGGACAGGTTGAGGTCTTTCACGACGAGCGTCTCGCCGTCATAGCTTTTCTGAACGCGTTCGAAGGCGACGAACGCGTCGCTATTTCCCTGTTCGGCCAAGGCAGGCTCCCTGTGATGTCCAGCGGTCTGGTGCCGCAATTGAGGCATAGTAGAGCCTGTCCCGCCGCGCGTTTCAACCGCTAGGATGATTTTCGCCATGCAGACGGGCCCATTGAGGCCGTTCGGTCAGAATCCGGGCGATACGCAGGACGATCACCTTGCGGATCGCGGCAATTCGAACCGTCGGACCGACGCGGCGCAGCGCCGGATGGCGCGCGCCGCGGCACGTTTCGGCAGGCCCGGCCGACGGAAACCGGCGAAGGTGTGCACACTTCGCGCGCAATCGCCGCGAAAACCGGCGGGCTTTTCCATTGGCGGCGTCACGATGTCGCTTTCGGACAGCCAGAGCTGTGTACAGCTGCGATAGCTGGAAGGGCACCACACTCAGAGGCCGCGATGCGCTACCATCGATTTCAGAAGAATCTGCCGTTCACGGAAGCCGAGTTCGAGCGCCGCCTGGCGCTCGTCCGCGGCGCGATGGACCGCGCCGGGATCGAGGTCCTGTTCGTCACCGACCCGTCGAACATGGCATGGATCACCGGCTACGACGGCTGGTCCTTCTACGTGCACCAGGGCGTTCTGGTGTTCCACGACGCCGACCCGGTGTGGTGGGGCCGAAACCAGGACGCCAACGGCGCCGTGCGCACCGTATGGATGGGCGACGACCGGGTGATCGGCTACGCCGACAACTACGTGCAGTCGACCGAGCGGCACCCGATGGACGACCTGTCGCAGCGGCTGATCGGGATGGGCCTCGGCACCACGCGGCTGGGCGTCGAGATGGAGAACTACTACTTCTCGGCCCGCGCCTACATGGCGCTGCACGATTCCCTGCCCGGCGCGAAGCTGATCGATGCCACCGCGCTGGTAAACTGGCAGCGCGGCATCAAGTCGGACGAGGAACTGGTCTACATGCGCAAGGCCGCCGCGATCTCGGAGAAGATCGTCGACGGGCTGATGGAGCGGGTCGAACCGGGCGTGCCCAAGAACGAGGTCGTGGCCGAGATCCAGCGCGATGCGATCATGGGCATCGACGACGACTGGGGCGACTATGCCTCGATCGTGCCGCTGCTGCCCTCGGGCTCGGACGCGGCCGCCCCGCACCTGACCTGGGACGGCCGCCCCTTCCAGAAGGGCGAGGCGACTTTCTTCGAGATATCGGGCTGCTACCGTCGCTACCACGCGCCGTTCTGCCGGACGATCTTCCTGGGCGAGCCGCCCGACATCTTCCGCAGCGCCGAGGCGGCGCTGGTCGAGGGGCTCGAGGCCGGGCTGGACGCCGCGCGCGCCGGCAACCGCGCCCGCGACGTCGCCGAGGCGCTGGCCGCGCCGCTTGAACGGGCCGGCATCGAGCGCGGCGCGCGCTGCGGCTACCCGATCGGTCTCAGCTACCCGCCCGACTGGGGCGAGCGCACGATCAGCCTGCGCGCCGAAGACGAGACCGTGCTGGAGCCCGGCATGACCTTCCACTTCATGCCCGGCCTGTGGATGTCCGATTGGGGCCTCGAGATCACCGAATCCATTCTGATCAAGGAAAGTGGAGCCGCCGAATGCTTCTGCGACCGGCCGCGAAAGATGTACGTCAAGCCATGACCGACCTGGACGCGACCGAGTCCATCCTGGGGGCGCTGATCGCGCACCCCACCGTCTCGACCGATCCCAACGTCGCCCTGATCGAACACATGGCGGAGCGGCTGGAAGCCAGCGGCGCGCGGGTCGAGGTGTTCCGAGACGCCAGCGGCGGCAAGGCCAACCTGTGGGGTACGATCGGTCCCGAGGGCGACGGCGGCATCGTTTTGTCGGGCCATTCCGACGTGGTGCCGGTCGCCGATCAGGACTGGAGCATGGATCCCTGGGCGCTGACCCGGCGCGACGACCTGCTCTATGGCCGCGGTACCTGCGACATGAAGGGCTTCATCGCGGCCAGCATCGCGATGGCGCCGCATTTCGCGGCGCAGGAGCTGCGGCGCCCGGTGCATTTCTGCTTCACCCACGACGAGGAAGTCGGCTGCCTCGGCGCGCGTCAGCTCGTGCCGCAGCTCGAGGCGCGCGGTATCCGCCCGTCGATCGCCATCGTCGGCGAGCCGACGACGATGCAGATCATCGAAGGTCACAAGGGCTGCTGCGAATACACCGCGCGCTTCACGGGTCTCGAAGGCCACGGTTCGGCCCCGGATCGCGGCGTGAACGCCGTGCTCTACGCCGTGCGCTACGTCACCCGCCTGATGGAGCTGGCCGAGGAGCTGAAGCACCGCGCGCCGCGCGACACGCCGTTCGATCCGCCCTGGACCACCGTCAACGTGGGCCGGCTGTCGGGCGGCGTGGCGCACAACGTGATCCCCGGCAAGGCCGAGGTCGAGTGGGAGATGCGCCCGTCGCAATACGGTGACGCCGAGTTCGTCAAGGAACAACTGGCGCACCTGGTCGAGCACGACCTGCTGCCGGCCATGCGCGCCGTGTCGCCGTGGGCCGACATCACAACCGAGGTGATCGGCGAGGTCGTGGGCCTGGAGCCGATGACCGACAACGCGGCGCGCGACCTCGTGCGCGAACTGACCGGCGACATGGACGCGCACACCGTGCCCTTCGGGACCGAGGCGGGACTGTTCCAGGGCATGGGCATGTCGGTGGTCGTCTGCGGGCCCGGCTCGATCGCGCAGGCGCACAAGCCGGACGAATACATCTCGCGCCCGCAGCTTCAGGCGTGTCTCGACATGCTGCAAGGGTTGCGCCGGAGCCTCGTCGCCGCATGACCGAGGCCTCTGCCCGGTTCGACCGCATCTGCGCCACGTTGCGCGACCGGATCTGCCTGCTGGACGCGCCGCCCGGCACGCGCCTGTCCGAAGAGGTCCTGGCGGCCGAATTCGGCACCTCGCGCACGCCGATCCGGCGCGTGTTGGCGCGGCTCGAGGCCGAGGGGCTGGTGGCCGTGCGCTCTGGCGTGGGATCGATCATCACGGATCTCGACCGCGCCGAGTTCGCGCAGGTCTACGCGTTGCGGCAGGAGCTGACGCAGTTGGTGGCGACGCTGGACCCTGTGACGCCCACACCGGCGCATGTGGCGCGCGCGGCCGAATTCGAGACGCAGGGCGACGCGCTGGCCGCCGCCCCCGACGCGCGCGCCTTCGCCGTGCTGAACCGCGACTTCCACGATTTCGGCCTGTCGCTGACGGGCAACGCTGCGCTGCGCGAGGTCGCCGAGCGCCTATACCTGCGCACGGCGCGGATCTGGCTGCAGGCGGTCGCGCGCATGGACCTGGGCCAGGAATGCGCGATCTTCGCCGACGAGATCCGCCAGACCCACGCCGCCCTGCGCGCCGGCGATGCCCGCGCCGCGGCGCTGATCCGACGCTCGCACATCTCGATGAGTGCGGCGCGCCTGGCGCAGGTCCCGGCGCCGGCCGCGGGCTAGTCGCCGCGCTGCGCCCGTCCGCCAGTCGCGCCAAGACCGTCCAGCGCCTCTGGCACGATCAGCCGCGTGTCGTATTCGATCAACCCGGCGATCCGGCGCAGGTGATCCGGACGGAACGCGATGCAGCCCGCGGTGGGGAATCCCGGCCTGCGCCACCGGTGCAGGAAGATCGCCGAGCCGCGCCCGCGTTCCGCGTAGGGCCAGTTCCAGTCGGTCAGGATGACCAGATCATACAGTGGATCGGCCCGACGCAGCCGTTCGTGGCTGCCCGCGTAGGGTGCGCGAACCATCAGGTTGTAATCCGCGTCGGTCACGTCGTCGGACCAGAGGTCGGTGTTCCCGATCGGAACCGCCCAGTCCGTTGGCTGCGCCATTCGGTCGGGGCGGTACAGCATCCCGACGATCCGGTGCGTGCCGGCGGGCGTGGCGCCGTCGCCCTCGCGCTTGTCGGCGCGCACGCCGCCGCGCCCGATCACGCAGGGCCAGGTCAGATCGGCGAAGCGCAGGCCCGTGGGCGTCAGAACCATGTCGTGCGCGCCGGCCATCAGAACAGGTGCCCCGATTTCTCGGCCTTCACGGCGAGGTAGCGTTCGTTCTGCGGCGTCCGGCCCACCTGCAGCGGCACGCGCTCGGTCACTTCGATACCCGATTGCCGCATCATCGCGATCTTGGCGGGATTGTTGGTCAGCAGCCGCACCGCGCCGAAGCCCAGCGTCTCGAGGATCTGCGCGCCCAAGCGAAAGTCGCGCTCGTCGTCCTCGAAGCCCAGCCGGTGGTTCGCCTCGACCGTGTCGAAGCCCTGGTCCTGCAGCGCGTAGGCGCGCATCTTGTTCGCAAGGCCGATCCCCCTGCCCTCCTGGTTGAGGTACAGCAGCACGCCCGCGCCTTCCTCGCCCATCCGGGCAAGCGCCGCGTTCAGCTGCGGGCCGCAATCGCATTTGAGACTGCCCAGAAGGTCTCCGGTGAAGCAGGCCGAATGCAGGCGCGCCAGCACGGGCGCCGCGCGGTCGGGGCGGCCGATCTCGATGGCGTAATGCTCTTCCGAACCGTCCTCGGGGCGGAAGATGTGCAGCCGCGCGGTCTCGGACACGCGCAGCGGGACGTTGGCGGCGACGACCTTGCTGAGCGCGGGCAACTGTTCGAGGAACGGCGCGACGGTGCGCGCGTCGAGGCACAGCAGGCCCTCGGACGCGGCCAGCGGACCGGCCTCGGCGACCGGCACCACCAGCGCGGCGGGCAGCAGGCGCGCAGCCTTGCACAGCACCAGCGCGAGCCGGTGCAGCGCAGCGTCGCCGCCGCGCCGCGTGCGAAGCGGGCCCTTCATCGGGCGGGCCAGGTCCTCTTTCGGGTCGGCGAGGTCGCGGACGAAGGCGAGATCGGCATCGGCGGGCAGCATCACGCGCGCCACGTCGCCGTCATAGGCCCGCGCCTTTAGGGTCGCGGCCCGGCGACCGGTCAGCGCGAGGTCGACCTCGCCAAGCGCGCGCATCGCGGCCAGACGCTTGGGGCCCAGCGTCTCGGCGGCGGCGATAAGCACCGCGCCGTCGGCATCACTCAGCAGAACCGGCACGCCCATGCGCAGGTCCGAGCGCGCCCGCGCCAGCGTTTCGGAAAGATCGGGGCCGAGCGGCATGAACGGTCTCGCCTCGTTGCAGAATGATCCTAGATCGTAACAATATCCGCCAGCGCACACGAGGGCGTGAGGGCCGTGCAGCAAACCTTGTCCGCCGGTGCTTCTGGTCTCAACTGCGCTGAAATGCAAGGAGGACAAGCCGCATGGCACAGCTTCGGAACATTCTGCTGGTCGACGACGACGAAGACCTGCGCGAGGCGCTGGCCGAGCAATTGGTGATGACCGAGGACTTCGAGGTTTTCGAGGCCGAGAACGGTTCGGCCGCGATGACCCGCTCGCGCGAACAGGTCTACGACCTGATCATCCTGGACGTGGGCCTGCCAGACACCGACGGACGCGAATTGTGCCGCCTGATGCGCAAGCAGGGCGTCAAGTCGCCGGTGATCATGCTGACCGGCCACGACACCGACGCGGACACGATCCTGGGCCTCGACGCGGGCGCCAACGACTACGTGACCAAGCCGTTCAAGTTTCCCGTGCTGCTGGCCCGCATCCGCGCGCAGCTGCGCCAGCACGAGCAGTCCGAGGACGCGATCTTCAATGTCGGCCCCTACACGTTCAAGCCGGCGATGAAGATGCTGGTGACCGAGGACGACCGCAAGATCCGCCTGACCGAGAAGGAGACGAACATCCTCAAGTTCCTCTACCGCTCGTCCGAGGGCGTGGTGCCGCGCGACGTGCTGCTGCACGAGGTCTGGGGATACAACGCGGGCGTGACGACCCACACGCTCGAGACGCACATCTACCGCCTGCGCCAGAAGATCGAGCCCGACCCCTCGAACGCGCGCCTGCTCGTCACCGAAAGCGGCGGATACCGGCTGGTTTCGTGACGCGATGGAACGCGTTGCCGCCGACGTCGTTGCCATCACAGGACGAAGGCGGTGACGTATCGCGGAAGCCCCTTCGTGTGACGGTTCCCGTTGCATGTGCGGGTCATCACATGCACCTCCCTGTTGGACCTGCCGGGCGCGTCGCGCCCGGCTTTTTTCTTCCTAACGGTGCGTTCATCTTTCGGGCGCAGAATGCGGATGCAGACGGGAGGTCGCGCATGTTTCTTCGCGTACTGATACTGGCCGGGTTCCTGCCGGCGACGGCCTGGGCCGATATCATGACGGATGGCCCCGCGGCGCCCGCGCCCCGTTTCGACGGCCATGTCACCCGCGCCGATTCTCGCAACGCGCTGAACAGCGGCGACGCCGCGATGGCGCGCGGCACCCTGCCGCCCGACCTGATCGAGGGGCTAGTCGCCGCCGGGCTGATCTCGGCCGCCGTGGCGTACGGGGCGAAGGCCGCCAAGCAGCGGCATCACGACGATCACGACCATGACGGCGACTGGGACGACCATCACGACGGCGACCGGCGCGGCCGCGACTGAGCGACGTCAGCAGGCCTTGCCGCCCCGCGCGTCGAGATAGGCGCGCACCACTGTCTGCACGTGCCGGAACCGGTCCCCGCCCAGGTGCTTGCCGCCGAACCAGCGCGTGACGACGACGATCTCGTCCTGCACCTCCTCGCGTTCCAGCATCCGCAGGATCACCGCCGCGGCGCCGGCCTCGCCGTCGTCGTGCCACAGCGGGCCGTGCTCGCGGCTGAGGCAGGCCCAGCTGTTGTGTGTCGCCTTGGCGAACTTCTTCCGGCGCTTCAACTGCTTCAGGAACGCCTTCGCCTCGACCTCCGACCTGCAGGGACCGCCGGCGGCCGCGTAGCGCGAGCCACGGTCGGACAGGAAGTTCTCGAGCACCAGCATGACGCCCGGGTAGCGCCATCGCGCCGACCCAGCAAGCGAAACGCCGGGTCGAGGTGGCGACCCGGCGTTACTGAGAGCGTCGGCGCGGAGAGAAGGTGAGAGGCGCGACCCGACGCGTCCGTCATGCCACGGAATGATTTAAGGTGCGGTTAAGGATGCCACCGCCGGACGAAAAAAGGGGCGCCGAGGCGCCCCTTTTCGATCCCGTTGCCGGTTTGCACCGGCGCGCCTTATTACTCGGCGGTCTGCTCGGCCTTCTCGGGCGCAAGCTCTTCGCCGGTGTTCTGGTCGACCATCTTCATGGCCAGACGCACCTTGCCGCGATCGTCGAAGCCCAGCAGCTTGACCCAGACCTCCTGGCCTTCCTTCAGCACGTCCGAAGGATGGTTCAGG
>NZ_JBELMH010000112.1:0-7291 GCF_042096055.1 Citreimonas sp.
GATCGTGCCGATGTTGCAGTGCGGCTTGCCGCGTTCGAACTTTTCCTTTGCCATCGTCAAGGCTCCCTTTGTCTTCTAGCGGATGGTGGGACGGTGCCCACCCTACAGGTGTTGGGTAGGGCGGGGTTCACCCCGCCACCCGGATCATGCGTACTTGGCCTGGATCTCGTCCGAGATGTTCTGCGGCACAGCCTCGTAGTGGCTGAACTGCATCGTGAACTGCGCGCGGCCCGAGGACATCGAACGCAGGTTGTTGATGTAGCCGAACATGTTCGCCAGCGGAACGTGCGCGTCGATGACGATCGCGTTGCCGCGGGGCGACTGGCCCTGCATCTGGCCGCGGCGGGACGTGAGGTCACCGATCACGGAACCGGTGTATTCCTCGGGCGTCACCACCTCGACCTTCATGATCGGCTCGAGCAGCTTGGCGCCGGCCTTGCGCAGACCTTCGCGCATGCACATCCGCGACGCGATCTCGAAGGCCAGCACCGACGAGTCCACGTCGTGGAACTTGCCGTCGATCAGCGCGACCTTGAAGTCGATCACCGGGAAGCCTGCCAGCGGACCGGAGTCCATGACCGACTTGATGCCCTTCTCGACGCCGGGAATGTATTCCTTCGGCACCGCGCCACCGACGATGCGGGATTCGAAGGAGTAGCCTTCGCCCGGCTCGGTCGGAGAGATGACCAGCTTGACCTCTGCGAACTGACCCGAACCACCCGACTGCTTCTTGTGGGTGTAGGTGTGCTCGATCTCGTGGCCGATGGTCTCGCGGTAGGCCACCTGCGGCGCACCGATGTTGGCCTCGACCTTGAACTCGCGCTTGAGGCGGTCGACGAGGATGTCCAGGTGAAGTTCGCCCATACCCTTCATGATCGTCTGGCCCGACTCGAGGTCGGTCTCGACGCGGAAGGACGGGTCCTCGGCAGCGAGACGCTGCAGGCCCGCGGACATCTTCTCCTGGTCGGCCTTCGTCTTCGGCTCGACTGCGATCTCGATCACCGGATCGGGGAAGGTCATCGTTTCCAGGACCACCTGCTTCTGCGGATCGCAGAGCGTGTCGCCCGTGGTGGTTTCCTTCAGGCCGGCCAGCGCGATGATGTCGCCCGAACCTGCCCAATCGATCTCTTCGCGCGAGTTCGAGTGCATCATCATCATACGGCCGATGCGCTCTTTCTTGCCCTTGGTCGAGTTCAGGATCGCATCGCCCTTCTTCAGCAGACCCGAGTAGATCCGCGTGAAGGTCAGCGAGCCGACGAACGGGTCGTTCATGATCTTGAACGCGAGGCCGGCGAACGGCTCCTCGTCACCGGGCTTGCGCGCGATGTTGCGGGTTTCCGTTTCGTCGTCCGGGCTGAAGCCCATGTACGGCGGCACGTCGAGCGGACCGGGCAGGAAGTCGATCACGGCGTTGAGCAGGGGCTGGACGCCCTTGTTCTTGAACGCGGAACCGGCGGTCACGGGCACGAAAGCCAGCGACAGGCAGCCCTTACGGATCAGCTGGCGCAGCGTGGCCTCGTCGGGCTCGTTGCCTTCCAGGTACTGCTCCATCGCCTCGTCGTCGACTTCGACCGCGACCTCGATGAGGTTCGCGCGCCATTCGTCGGCAAGGTCCTTCAGCTCGTCGCGGATCGGCTGGCGCACCCAGGAGGCGCCCAGGTCTTCGCCCTGCCAAACCCACTCTTCCATCTTGATCAGGTCGACGATGCCTTCGAGCTTGTCCTCGGCACCGATCGGCAGCGCGATCGGCGCGGGGATCGCACCGGTGCGGTCCTTGATCATCTTGATGCAGTTGAAGAAGTCGGCGCCGATCTTGTCCATCTTGTTGACGAACACGATGCGCGGAACCTTGTACCGGTCGGCCTGACGCCACACGGTCTCGGTCTGCGGCTCGACGCCGGCGTTGCCGTCCAGCAGGCAGATCGCACCGTCGAGCACGGCGAGCGAACGCTCGACCTCGATGGTGAAGTCCACGTGCCCGGGGGTGTCGATGATGTTGAAGCGGTACTTCGTGTCAGACGTGCCCTCGGCGGTCGGGTCTTCCTGACGCTGCCAGAACGTGGTCGTCGCGGCGGACGTGATCGTGATGCCGCGCTCCTGCTCCTGCTCCATCCAGTCCATCGTGGCGGCGCCGTCGTGGACTTCGCCGATCTTGTGGGACTTGCCGGTGTAGAACAGGATGCGCTCGGTCGTCGTGGTCTTGCCCGCGTCGATGTGAGCCATGATCCCGAAGTTGCGATAGCGCGTAAGCGGATACTCGCGTGCCATGGTTGTAGCTCCTTACCAGCGGTAATGGCTGAACGCTTTGTTCGCGTCGGCCATCTTGTGGGTGTCTTCGCGCTTCTTCACGGCGGAGCCGCGGGATTGCACCGCGTCGACGAGCTCGCCTGCGAGGCGCTCTTCCATCGTGTTCTCGTTGCGCTTGCGCGACGCCTCGATCAGCCAGCGGATGGCCAGTGCCTCGCGGCGCTCGGGGCGAACCTCGACGGGGACCTGGTAGGTCGCACCACCAACCCGGCGCGAGCGGACCTCGACCGACGGCTTGATGTTGTCGAGCGCTTCGTGGAACAGCTCGACCGGTGCGCGCTTGACCTTCGCCTCGACCCGCTCGAGCGCGCCGTAGACGATCCCCTCGGCGACGGACTTCTTGCCGTCGTACATGAGGTTGTTCATGAATTTCGTCAGAACCCGGTCGCCATATTTGGCGTCGGGCAGGATTTCGCGCTTCTCTGCGGCGTGACGACGAGACATCTGTATATCCTCTTACTTGGGACGCTTGGCGCCGTATTTCGAACGGCGCTGCTTGCGGTCCTTGACGCCCTGGGTGTCGAGAACACCGCGCAGGATGTGGTAACGCACGCCGGGAAGGTCCTTGACGCGGCCACCCCGGATCAGGACGACCGAGTGCTCCTGAAGGTTGTGGCTTTCGCCCGGAATGTAGCTGATCACCTCGTAACCGTTGGTCAGGCGGACCTTCGCCACCTTCCGCATGGCCGAGTTCGGCTTCTTCGGCGTGGTGGTGTAGACGCGCGTGCAGACGCCCCGCTTCTGCGGGCACTGCTCGAGATGCTGCGACTTCGAACGCTTGACTTTGGGCTGCCGCGGCTTGCGGATCAGCTGCTGGATCGTGGGCATGAAGGTCTCTTCCCCGTACTTCTCACATATGTGGCGCGAGGGGACGTGCCCCCAGCCGATTATTGATGTCAGGCGTCGCGCGCGTCCGCGCATCGCCGGTTGCCGCGCCGTACCAAACGACGCAAAGAACCGCACCCGCCCGTGATCCCGGGCGACGCGGTGGGTGTCCAGAGGATCGGGGCCGGGGCCCGGATCTTGACCGCTCCGATACTGAGTCCCGCGCGCAATGCATTAACATTCCGGCGGATTAGCGGCGCGTATAGGGGGAGTCGGAACCCTTGTCAACAGGCCCTGCCGGCTTGCGCGCAAGGGTCCGCGCTGCCAGTGATTGCGCATGTCTAGCCGTGAAGGGGCGCCCGATGCAAGTGATTGGTCTGTGCCGGTTTTCCTATCCCGCCATGGGTGGTTTCCAAGTCGAGCATACCTCGGTCGAAGAGCGCATGGCCTATCTTTATTCCGAGCCCCGGATGGAGGAACGGCTGCGGCATTTCGAATGCGTCTGCCTGCCGGGCCTGCGCGCGCAGACCGACCCCGAATTTACCTTTCTGATCCTCGTCGGCGACTCGATGCCGCGGCACTGGCGCGACCGGCTCGACGCGCTGATCCAGGGCTTTCCGCAGGCCCGCGTGGTGGCGCGCCCGCCCGGGCCGCACCGCCAGGTATGCCAGGACGTGTTCAACGAGGTCCGCGACATGGCGCGCCCCTGCCTGCAGTTCCGCCACGACGACGACGCGGTCGCGGTCGATTTCATCGCGCACCTAAGGCAGGCTGCTTCCGATTGCGCGCAGATCGTCAGCCGCCATCGCATGGTCGGCTTCGACTGGAACCGCGGCTACGTCGCGCGCCCCGACGCGCGGGGCATCGCCGTGAACGAGATCGTGAACCCCTACTGGGGCGTCGCGCAGGCGATGGCGGTGGGGCCAGGCGTGAAGCAGAGCGTGCTGAACTTCGCCCATGACCGGATCAACCGCTTCATGCCGACTGTGACCTTCACCGACCGCGCGATGTATGTCCGCGGCCACAACGACCACAACGATTCACGCCAGAAGAAGCACGTGAAGCCGGTCGAACTGTCACCCCTGGATCCGGACGGCGAGGCGCTGTTCCGCGAGCTCTTCGCGATCGATGCCGATCACGTGCGCCGCATATTCGGCGCCGGCTGACCGCGCCGTTTCAGCCGCGCCTCGCGCAGCAGGGTAAAGATGCCGGTGCCCATGATGATCGCCGCGCCGACCAGCGTCGGCAGCGTCGGCCACTCGCCGAAGAAGACCAGCCCCAGCAGCAGCGCCCAGAGCAGACCGGTGTACCGGAACGGCGCCACGAAGCTGACCTCTCCCACGCGCATCACGAAGACCGATAGCGAGTAGCCGCCGACGATGAACAGGCTCGCCCCAGCCAGCAGCATCCCCGTCGTCGCGGTGATCGGCTGCCAGTCCTGGCTCAGCGACCAGATGGCGGCGAAGGTCAGGACCGCGAGCGAGCTCATGAGCGTCACCGTCAGCGACGGCACAGTGCGTGACATGCGCCGTGTGGACATGTCCCGCACCGTCACGCAGGCCACTGCCACGAGCGCGTAGAGCGACCAGGCGTCGAAGCCCTCGGTCCCCGGCCTGACGATCAGCAGCATGCCCATGAAGCCGATGACGATGGCGCTCCAGCGCTTCCACCCTACGGGTTCGGCGAAGATCACCGCGCTGGCCAGCGTGACCGTCAGCGGCAGCATCTGCAGCAGCGCGGTCACGTTGGCGAAGGGCATGTTCAGCAGCGCGGTCAGGAAGAAATACGCCGCGCCGACCTCGGACACCGCGCGCAGCGCGACCAGCCCCCAGTCGCGGCGGTCCATGTCGAAGCGCAGCTGCCCGAAGGCCCGCGCCATGAGCGCGATGAAGACCGAGGCCGCGAGGCCGCGGATCGTCAGCACCTGGCTCAGCGGCATCGCTCCGCCCAACGCCTTGATGCAGGCGTCGCCGAAGCCGAAGAAGGCCATCGAGCCCACCATCAGCGCCGCGCCACGCATGTTGTCCGACATCCCGGTCATGCAGCCGGTCTAGCAGCCCGCCCTGCGCGCCGCCATCGCGAAAACGACGCCGTTCCAATGACCTGCGCGCAACGAAAAGGGCCGGAGACCCCGCGGTCCCCGGCCCTTCGATTTGCCGATCCGGCGCCACGCGGGGCGCCGGGTCACACGATCACTCGCGGCTTTCGGGCGTATCGACGATCATCGTCTCGCCGTCGTCCTCGACATCCTCCTGCGGCGCGGCCAAGGCCGCGGCTGCGGCCGCTTCCTCGCGCTTGGCCTCGATCACGACCGTATCGCGATCCGCAGCGATCTTGCGCATCGCCTGGGTCGCGCCGCCGGTGCCGGCCGGGATCAGACGGCCCACGATGACGTTCTCCTTGAGACCGACCAGCGTGTCCTTCTTGCCCTGCACGGACGCCTCGGTCAGCACGCGTGTCGTCTCTTGGAAGGACGCCGCCGAGATGAAACTGCGGGTCTGCAGCGACGCCTTGGTGATGCCCAGCAGGATCGGCTCGCCCTTCGCGGGACGGCCCTTGAGACGCTCGGCGCGCGCATTTGCGGCGTCGAACTCGGCCTTGTCCACGTGTTCGCCCTTCAGCAGCGTGGTGTCGCCGCTGTCGAGGATCTCCCACTTCTGGAGCATCTGCCGGACGATGACCTCGACGTGCTTGTCGTTGATCTTCACGCCCTGCAGACGATACACGTCCTGCACCTCGTCGATCATGTAGTTGGCCAGGGCCTCGATGCCCATGATCGACAGGATGTCGTGGGGCGCCGGGTTGCCGTCCATGATGTAGTCGCCCTTCTGGACGTAGTCACCTTCCACGACGGGAATGTGCTTGCCCTTGGGGATCATGTACTCCTTCGGCTCGATCGTGTCGTCCACCGGTTCGATCGTGATCCGGCGCTTGTTCTTGTAGTCCTTGCCGAAGCGGACATAGCCGTCGATCTCGGCGATGATCGCGTGGTCCTTGGGACGGCGCGCCTCGAACAGTTCGGCCACACGCGGCAGACCGCCGGTGATGTCCTTGGTCTTGGCACCCTCGCGCGGAATGCGCGCGACCACGTCGCCGGCCTTGACCTCTTGCTGGTCCTCGGTCGACAGGATCGCGTCCACCGACATCGGGTAGGTGATCGGATTGCCGGCCGCGTTGCGGACCGGTTCGCCGTCCTCCGTCTGCAGGATGATCTCGGGCTTGAGCTCGTTGCCCTTGGGGGCCGCGCGCCAGTCCACGACGATCTTCTGCGTCATGCCGGTGGCCTCGTCGGTCTCGTCGCGCACGGCGACGCCGTTGACCAGGTCCACGTGGCGGGCGATGCCGTCCGCCTCGGCGATGATCGGCAGGGTGTAGGGATCCCACTCGAGCAGCTTGTCGCCGCGCGAGACGGTGTCGCCTTCCTTGACGAACAGCTTGGTGCCGTAGCCCAGCTTGTGGTTGGCCCGCTCGACGCCGTGCTCGTCCATGATCCGCAGCTTCATGTTGCGGCCCATGACCAGCGTCTCGCCGGCGGTGTTTTCGAGCGTATTGGCGTTCTCGAACTCGATCTTGCCTTCCTGGCTGGCCTCGAGGAACGACTGCTGGCCGCCCTGCGCCACGCCGCCGATGTGGAAAGTCCGCATCGTCAGCTGGGTGCCGGGTTCACCGATCGACTGCGCGGCGATGATGCCGACGGCCTCTCCGGTGTTGACCATCGTGCCGCGGGCAAGGTCGCGCCCGTAGCACATGGCGCAGACGCCTTCCTCGGCCTCGCAGGTCAGCGGCGAGCGGATGCGCACCGACGGCAGGGCAGCGTCCTCGACGGCGTCGGCGAGACGCTCGTCGATCAGCTGGCCCTGGCGTACGATGACGTCGCCCGATGCCGGTTCCACGATATCGTCGGCCGCGACACGGCCCAGGATACGCTCGCCCAGGGTGGCCACGACTTCGCCGTCGTTGATCGCCGGCTCGGCCGTGATCGCCCGGTCGGTGCCGCAATCGTGCATGCGGATGATGCAGTCCTGCGCCACGTCCACCAGGCGGCGGGTCAGGTAGCCCGAGTTCGCCGTCTTCAGCGCGGTGTCCGACAGACCCTTGCGGGCGCCGTGGGTCGAGTTGAAGTATTCAAGAACGGTCAGACCTTCCTTGAAGTTCGAGA
>NZ_JBELMH010000113.1:0-7260 GCF_042096055.1 Citreimonas sp.
GCGCACGGCCGATCCGGCGTATTCCACCGCGTGGCCGCGCGCCCCGTCGGCGCCCCGTTCCGCGATCCAGGACAGGGCGATGTCCTTGGCGCCCACACCCGGCCCCAGCGCGCCGTCCACGACCAGCCGCATCCGCCTGGGCCGCGTCAGCCATACGGTCTGCGTCGCCAGAACATGCGCCACCTCGGTCGCGCCGATGCCGAAGCCCAGCACGCCGAACGCCCCGTGGGTCGAGGTGTGGCTGTCGCCGCAAACGACCACGCTGCCGGGCAACGTCAGCCCCTGTTCCGGGCCGGTCACGTGCACGATGCCCTGCCGGTGATCGTCCAGCCCGAACAGCGTGAACCCGTGCCGCGCCGCGTTTTCGTCCAGCGTGCGGACCATGCGCGCGATGGCGTTGTCGGCGATAGGCCGGTCGCGGCCGCGCGTGGGCACGTAGTGATCGGCGACGCCGAAGGTCAGTCCCGGCTCGGCCATCGGCAACCCGCGCTGCGCGATCTTGCCGAAGGCGTGGTGCGATCCTTCGTGCACGAAATGCCGGTCGACCCAGAGCAGATCCTTGCCGCTCGCGCCGGTGACGCGGTGCGCGTCCCAGATCTTGTCGATCAGCGTGCGGCTCATGGCACGTCGCCCCCGTCGGGCGGCACGACGACCGGCTCCCAGTGGCGGCCGCCGCCTTCGCCCACGCGGTCGAGCGTCATTTCCAGCCGGAACCGGTCTGGCCGGTAGAGCGCGGCGAGGTGCTCGACCCCGCGCCCGTCGGCATCTCGGGCCACGCGCACGAGCGATAGTAGCGGCGCCCCTACCGCCACCTCGAGCGCATCGGCCACGGCCGGCGCGGCAAGCGTGGCGCTGACCGTCTGGTGCGCGCGGTCCAGCCGCACGCCGCCCATCTCCATCAGCCGCAGCAGCGGTGTGGTGGCAAGGTCCGCCTCGGAATACCGCTGCGCGATGTCCTCGGGCACGTCGGTGGTGAGGTGCGAGAACGGCTTGCCCTCGATCAGGCGCACGCGGGTGGCGTGCTGGACGCGCTGCCCGGCGGTCAGGCCCAGCGCCTCGGCCACGGCGGGCGCGGGATCGGTATAGGCGAACCCCAGCAGCCGCGCGGTGGTGGTCTGTCCCATCTCGACCAGCTGCGGCATGAGCGACGCCATGTCCGCCCACAGGCTGACCCCGTCGCCCGAGCTGCGCCGCACCACCGTGCCGCTGCCCGCGCGCCGTTCGACCAGCCCCGCATGCTCGAGCGCGTCGAGCGCGCGGCGGATCGTGACCCGGCTCACGCCGTAATCCTGCGCCAGCCGGTTCTCGCCCGGAAGCGCCTGCCCCGGGGCGGGCCTTCCGCCCGCGATGGCATCCTGAAGCAGCAGGTAGATCCTGTGCGCCTTGCTGCCCTCGGTCAGGCTGATCTGATGTCGGTCGAGATGCACGAAAACCCTCCGTTGCGCCGGATCGTGTCGCCGTCCCGAACGTAAATCAAGAATTTTGTATGGTCCGGACGTCAAATTTTGTTCTTTTCATGCGCAATGACCTGTCCTATTCGTAATACAGGTTTCAGGAGGGGCAGGATGCCGGTCGTCACCGTCGATCTGATCGAAGGCTACGATGCCGACACCAAGGCGCGGCTGGGCGATGCGCTCACCAACGCGGTGCTGGGCGTCGTCGCGGCGCCGCCCGAGGCGGTCATCGTGCTGATGAACGACCATAAGCCCGACAGCTACATGCGCGGCGGCCAGACCCGACGCCCCGGCGATCCGCGGCCCGACCCCAAGGCGCTGGTGCGCGATTTCCTCTCGGCGATGGAGGCGCGCGATCTTGATGCCGCGCGCGCGATGCTGGCGCCGGGCTTCACGATGACCTTTCCCGGCGACGCGCGGATGCAGACGCTCGAAGAGCTCGTCGCCTGGTCGAAGCCCCGCTACGCCCGCGTCGCCAAGACCTATGACCAGTTCGACGCGTTGCAGGACGGCGGCACGGCGATCGTCTATTGCATCGGCACGCTGTCGGGCGACTGGCTGGACGGTAATCCCTTCGCGGGAATCCGCTTCGTGGACCGGTTCGAAATCGAAGAGGGCCGCCTCACGCGGCAGGACGTCTGGAACGACATGGCGGAGGCCCGCGCGCAATGAGCGACATCGACCCGATCACCCTGGCCGTGCTAGCCGGCCGGATGGAGCAAATCGCCGACGAGATGGACGCGACGTTGTTCCGCGCCGCCTTCAACCCGATCATCGCCGAGGCGCATGACGCCTCACACGGCCTCTACCATGCCGATACCGGCGAGACGCTGGTGCAGGGCAAGACCGGGTTGCCGATCTTCGTGGGCGTCATGGCCTTCGCCGTGAAGGCGGTGATCGACCGCGCGGCCGAGTTCGGCGGCCCGCAGGAAGGCGACACCTGGATCTTCAACGACGCGCATCTGGGAGGCACGCACCTGTCGGACATGCGCCTCGTCCGACCGCATTTCCGCGACGGCGCGTTGTTCTGCTGGCTCGCCTCGGTCGGGCACTGGCACGATGTGGGCGGCGCGGTACCGGGCAACTACAACCCGGCCGCGACCGAAGCCTTCCAGGAGGCCGTGATCATTCCGCCCGTCCGCCTGATCCGCAGCGGAGAGCTGCAGGACGACGTTCGCGCGATCCTGATGCGCAACACGCGCCTGCCGCTCTCGGCCGAGGGCGACCTGAACGGCCAGCTCGGCGCGCTGGACCTGGGCGTTAAGCGGCTCGACGCGCTGCTCGACGAATACGGCGCGCCCACCGTGTCTGGCGCGCTAGACGCCTTGGGGAAACGAGCCGAGGCGCTGGCGCGCGATGCCATCGCCGCCCTGCCCGACGGCCGGTGGGAGGCCGAGGATTTCCTCGACAACGACGGCATCACCGACATCGCGCTGCCGATCCGCGTGGCGATGGAGGTCAGGGGCGACCGCCTGACGCTCGACTTCACCGGGACGGCCGGGCTGGCGCAGGGGCCGATCAACATCGCGCGGCCCACGGCCATCGCCTGCGTCTACGTGGCGATCAAGCACATCTTCCCGACACTGCCCGCCAACGCCGGCGTGATGCACCCGATCGACGTGATCATTCCGGATGATTGCCTGCTGTCGGCCGACTTCCCCGCGCCCACCGGCGGCTATACCGAAACCATCCTGCGGATGATCGACGTGATCTCGGCCGCGGCGTCGCAGGCCGCACCCGACAAGGTCGTCGCCAACGCCTACGGCACGATCAACGCGCTATCCATCGCCGGCCGCCGGCGCGACGGGTCGCGCTGGGTGATGTTCAGCTTCTACGGCGGCGGGCATGGTGGCAGCCCCGAAAGCGACGGGCTAAACCACGGCAACGCGCCGATAAGCATGGCGACGATTCCGCCGGTCGAGATCCTCGAAGCTGCCTACCCGGTCGCCTTCCGGCAATGGGCGCTGCGCCCCGACAGCGCGGGTGCGGGCAAGCATCGCGGCGGGCTGGGCGCCATCTACGAGATCGAGGTGCTGGAAGAAAACGGCGCGCAGGCGTTCTTCTTCGGCGAACGCGGCCGCTTTGCCCCCAAGGGCGTGAACGGCGGCGGCGAGGCCGCGCTCAATGTGTTCTCCTACGAAGGAGCCGAAGGCTGGGCGCGCCCGCCGCTGGCGTCGAAGATGGTCGGGATCGGCCTGAAGCAGGGCGCGCGGGTGCGGCTGGAAACGCCCGGGGGCGGCGGCTACGGCGCGCCGGTGGACCGCCCGGCCGAGAAGGTCGCGCGCGACGTGGCCGCCGGGTTCCTGAGCGAAGACAAGGCGGATGCCGATTACGGCCCCGCGTGGCGGGAGGTGCGGGCATGAGCCGCAAGATGATCGGCGTCGACGTGGGCGGGACCTTCACGGACGTCTTCGCGCTGGACCTCGACACCGGGCGCGCGGGCGTCTCGAAGGTGCCCACCACGCGGCCCGACCAGTCGGGCGGGTTCCTCGACGGGATCCGCCACCAGGTGGACAGTTTCGCCGACGTGGTCAGCGTGGTGCACGGCACGACCGCCGGGACGAACGCGCTACTGGAACGCAAGGGCGCGAAGACCGGCGTCATCACCACCGCGGGATTCCGCGACGTGCTCGAGATGCGCCGCCGCGACCGGCCCCGGACGTGGGGCCTGCGCGGCGACTTCACCCCCATCGTGCCGCGCGAACGCCGGATCGAGGTGCCCGAGCGCGTGCTGGCCGACGGCACGGTGGAAACGCCGGTCGACGTGGACGCCGTGCGCGAGGCGGCGGAGACCCTGCGCGCCCTGGGCTGCGAGGCGGTCGTGGTGCTCTTCGTCAACGCCTTTGCCAATCCGGCGAACGAGGCCGCCGCCGTCAAGGCCCTGCGCGCCGCCTGGCCGAACCCCCACGTCGCCGCCAGCCACGAGATCCTGCCCGAGATCCGCGAGTTCGAACGCTTCTCGACCACCGCGCTCAACGGCTATCTCCAGCCCGAGGTGGCGGGCTACCTCGACCGGCTGGAACGCGCGCTCAAGGGCGACGGCTTCGGCGGAGAGTTCCTGATCGTGCAGTCGAACGGCGGCGTGATGTCGGTCGACACCGCCTGTCGCCTTCCCGTGCGCACGGCGCTGTCGGGCCCCGCGGCGGGCGTGATCGCGGCGGGATACATCGCGACCGAGGCGGGGTACGACAACGTCATCACCGGCGACATGGGCGGGACCAGCTTCGACGTGTCGCTGATCGCGGGCGGCGAGACGGTCCTGTCGCCGCAGACCTCGATCGATTTCGGCCTCGTGGTGCGCACGCCCATGATCGAGATCGCGACCATCGGCGCGGGCGGCGGCTCGATCGCGTCGGTCGACGCCGGGGGCCTGTTGCAGATCGGTCCGGAATCGGCCGGATCGACGCCCGGTCCGGTCGCCTACGGACGCGGCAACGACCGCCCCACCGTGACCGACGCCAACATCGTGCTGGGCCGCATCGACGCCGACCAGCCGCTGGGCGACGGGCTGGGCAAGCTCGACCGCGCCGCGGCCGAGGCGGCGATCCTGGAGCACGTGGGCAAGCCGCTGGGCCTCTCGGCCATGGACGCGGCCGAGGCGATCGTGCGCGTGGCGAACTCGGCCATGGCCGGCGCGATCCGGCTGGTCAGCATCGAGCGCGGCTTCGACCCCGAACGCTTCGCGTTCATGCCCTTCGGCGGCGGCGGCGCGCTCCATGCCGGCGCGATGATCGAGGAGGTCGGCATCGGCCGCGCGCTGGTGCCGCGCTATCCGGGCGTGACCTCGGCCATGGGGTGCGTGATCGCCGACATGCGCCAGGACTTCGTGCAGACCGTAGGTGCAATGCTCGACACGCTCGAGCCCGCGACGCTGGGCGCGCAGATGCAGGCGCATGCCGACGAGGGCCAGCGCCTGCTCGACACCGCGGGCGCCGATTTCGCCGAACGGCACGTGAAGGTCGAACTCGACATGGCCTATCTCGGCCAGACGCACACCGTTGCCGTGCCGCTCGACGTGCGCGTCATCGGCGGCCGGATCGAGGCGCCGTCCCGCGAGGCGATCCGCACGGCGTTCGAGGCCACCTATCGCGGTCTTTATGGGCGCACGCTGGCGAATCCGGCGCGCGTCCTGAACCTGCGCACCGCCGTGATCGGCACGCGCGAGAAGTTCGATCTTTCGACCCTTGCCCCGGCGCCCGATGCCACCGTCGAGACGGCCGAGCGCACGCCGCGGCAGGTCTATTCCGGCGGCGCCTGGCACGAGGCGCGCGTTCTCGACCGGCTCGACCTGCCGGTGGGCGCCGTGATTGACGGCCCCGCGATCCTGCAGCAGCCCGACGCCACGATCTTCGTCGAGCCCTGGCTGCGCGCCGAAATCGACCGTTTCGGCAACGTCGTCATCTCGCGAAAGGACCGGACATGACTCACCGTCTCGACCCCACGCGCTGCGCGGTGCTGACCATCGACCTGCAGAACGACTTCCTGCATCCCGACGGCGCCTATGGCCGCGCCGGGCAGGGATCGGACGCCATCGCCGCGCTGCCCGACCGGATCAAGCCGGTGGTGGAGGCCGTGCGTGCCACGGGCGGGCACTATATCTCGGCCCAGTTCACGCTGGTCCCCGGCCCCGACGGGCCGCTGATCGCGCCGCACCTCAAGCAGCTCCGCCCCTTCCTGACCACGGGCGATTTCGAACCGGGCGCTTTCGGCCACCAGCTGGTCGACGCGCTGCAGCCGGCCGATTTCACGGTCGAGAAGGTCGCCTATTCCGCCTTCTACCAGACGCGGCTGGAGTTCATCCTGCGCAAGCTGGGCATAGACACGCTGATCGTCGGTGGCATCGTCACGAACGGCGGCGTCGCCAGCACCGTGCGCGACGCGCATCTGCGCGACATCCACACCGTGCTGCTTTCCGACGGCTGCGCCGCCTTCCGGCCCGAGGTGCACGACGCCACGCTGGTCTCGCTCGGCTCGGTCACGCCGCAGCAGACCTGCGCGGACTTCCTCGCCCGGCCGGAGCTTGCCCCATGACCCTGCGCGACCGCCTGTCCCGCGATGACATCCTGATCGCCCCCGGCGTCTATGACGGGCTGACCGCAGGGCTGGCCGAGGCCGCCGGGTTCGAGGCGGTGTACCTGTCCGGAGCGGCGGTGGCCTACACGCGGCTTGGCCGGCCCGATATCGGCCTCACGTCGATGACCGAGATGGCCGACACCTGCGCGCTGATCCGCGACCGCGTCGCCCTACCGATCGTGATCGACGCCGATACCGGCTTCGGCAACGCGCTCAACGCGCAGCGAACCATGCGCGCCTACGAACGTGCCGGTGCGGGCGCGCTGCAGGTCGAGGACCAGACCTATCCCAAGCGCTGCGGTCACCTGAAGGACAAGTCGCTGATCCCGCTGTCGGAAATGGCCGGCAAGATCCGCGCCATGGCCGATGCACGCGCCAGCGACGAAACCCTGATCATCGCGCGCACCGACGCCATCGCGGTCGAGGGGTTCGACGCAGCGATGGACCGCGCGGGCGCCTATCTCGAGGCCGGCGCCGACGCGCTGTTCGTCGAGGCGCCCCGTTCGCGCGACGAGCTGTCGACCGTGGCCGACCGCTTCGGCACCCGCGCCGCGCTGATGGCCAACATGGTCGAGGGCGGCGTGACGCCGGTGTCCTCAGCCGAGGAGCTTCAGGCGCTCGGCTACTCGCTGGTGATCTTCCCCGGGGGCATCGTGCGTGCGCTGGCGAAGACGGCGCAGGATTACTACGCCTCGCTCCACGCCACCGGATCGAACAAGGCGTTCAAGGACCG
>NZ_JBELMH010000114.1:0-7228 GCF_042096055.1 Citreimonas sp.
TCCAGCGGCAGGACGGCGTTCTTGTCCTCGATGAAATCGCCGAGCTGGCTGTCCTCTTCGTCGCCGATGGGCGTCTCGAGGCTGATCGGTTCCTTGGCGATCTTCATCACCTTGCGGACCTTCTCGAGCGGCATCTGCAGCTTCTCGGCCAGCTCTTCGGGCGTCGGTTCGCGGCCGATCTCGTGCAGCATCTGGCGGCCGGTGCGCACCAGCTTGTTGATCGTCTCGATCATGTGCACGGGGATACGGATGGTGCGCGCCTGGTCGGCGATCGAGCGGGTGATCGCCTGCCGGATCCACCACGTCGCGTAGGTGCTGAACTTGTAGCCGCGGCGATACTCGAACTTGTCGACGGCCTTCATCAGGCCGATGTTGCCCTCCTGGATGAGGTCCAGGAACTGCAGGCCGCGGTTGGTGTACTTCTTCGCGATCGAGATCACGAGGCGCAGGTTGGCCTCGACCATCTCCTTCTTGGCGACCCGGGCTTCCTTCTCGCCCTTCTGGACCTGGTTCACGATGCGGCGGAACTCGGCGATGTCGAGGCCGACATACTGGCCGACCTGCGCCATCTCGGCACGCAGCTCCTCGGCCTTGTCGGAGGAACGTTCGATGAAGGTCTGCCAGCCGCGGCCGGGCTTCTGGCCCATGCGCTCCATCCACGACGGGTCGAGCTCGTGCCCGCGATACTCGTCGATGAATTCCTTGCGGTTGATGCGCGCCTGGTCGGCCAGCTTCACCATCGCGCTGTCGATCGCCATGATGCGCTTGTTGATGCCGTAGAGCTGATCGATCAGCGCCTCGATGCGGTTGTTGTGCAGGTGCAGGCCGTTGACCAGCTCGACGATCTCGCCGCGTACGATCTGGTAGCGGGATTCGTCGTCGGCCGAGAACGAGCCGTCCTCGTTCAGCGTGGCCGAGATCCGGCTGTCCTGCATCGCGGCCAGCTCTTCGTAGTCGCGCGCGATCCGGTCGAGGGTTTCCAGCACGCGCGGCTTCAGCGCGGCCTCCATCGCGGCGAGCGACATGTTGGCCTGCTCGTCGTCGTCCTCGTCGTCTTCCTTGGCGATCGGGTTGCCGTCGGCGTCGTATTCCGGGCTGCCGCCGGACTCGTCCGATTTCGACGTGTCGGCGCCGGCGGTGTCGACCACCGGCTCGCCCAGCTCGCCCTCTTCGCCCATCTGCCCCGAAAACGTCGTCTCGAGGTCGATCACGTCGCGCAGCAGGATGTCCTCGGAGAGCAGTTCCTCGCGCCAGATGGTGATCGCCTGGAACGTCAGCGGGCTTTCGCACAGCCCCAGGATCATCGTGTTGCGGCCAGCCTCGATCCGCTTGGCGATGGCGATCTCGCCCTCGCGCGACAGCAGCTCGACGCTGCCCATCTCGCGCAGGTACATGCGCACCGGGTCGTCGGTGCGGTCGAGCTTCTCGGACGTGCCCGAGCCCAGCGTGACCTCGCCGGCGCGCTTGGTCTCGACCAGGTCGGTGGTGCCCTTGGCGTCGTCTTCCTCGCCGTCCTCGTCTTCCTCGGTGACCTGGATGCCCATTTCCGAGAGCATCGACATCACGTCCTCGATCTGGTCCGAGCTGACCTGATCGGGCGGCAGAACCTGGTTGAGCTGGTCATACGTGATGTACCCGCGCTCGCGCGCGTCGGCGATCATCTTCTTGACCGCGGCCTGGCTCATGTCGAGCGACAGCTCTTCCTCCTGCTCCTGAGGCTTCGCGTCGTCGTTGTCCTTGGCTGCCATAAGGCTCTCCTGATCGAGGGACGGGCGATGATTCGTCCTGACCGAATCAAACCGGCGTCATCGTGATTCGCAAACCGGTTTACCCAGATTTCCCGGCTGTTTCCCTAACATAATTCTTACGTCCGCTATTGCCGTCCCTTGTCGAAGCGGATCTGGGCCAGCAACGAATCGAGCGCGCTGCGCTCGGTCCGGTCCACGTGTGCGCCGTTCGGGCCGATCTCGAAATCGGCGTCGTCCTCCTCGTCGAGCCGCCCCGCCTGGCTGCGGGCCTGCGCGACTTGCGCCAGGCGCCATGTCAGCGCCTCGTCGGGATGGCGTTCGAGATCCTCTTCGGCCTCGGCCATCTCGGCGTGCCAGCCCCGCGCTGCTTCCAGCTTGGCCAGAACCTCGGCCACCGTCATGCGGGCAAGGTCGGCATCCCCGGGTCGCCTCAGGCATGGCACGATCATCAGATGGCGCGAGGCCAGCATCGTTTCAAGGGCATCCGGCCCGATAGCGTCCTCGCATTGCGCGCGCATGGCGCGTTCGTTGCCGATGCAGCGCAGGATCGCGTCGCGCAGGGCGGCGTGGTCGGGGTCGATGCAGTCGAGCGCCTCGAGCCGGGTCTCGAACTCGGCCGCGATCTGCGGCGTGGTGATCACGGCGGCCAGCACGACCGCCTCGCGCAGACGCGTCTCGGTGCCCTCGTTGGCCATCGCCAGCAGCGACGCCTTGGCCAGCGGCGTGGCAGGCTGCGGCGCGTCGCGGCGCCACGGCTTGCGCGGACCGCCGCCGCCACCGTTCTCGCGCGGCTTGGGCTTCGAGCGGAACAGCTCCCACCGCAGGTCCTTGATCGCCTGGCCGTAATGGTGCCGCACGCTGGGGTCCTTGATGGCCGCGATGCGCGCGCGCAGCGCCTTGTCCAGCGCGGCGCGCCGTTCGGGGCTGTCGAAATCGCGGCCCTCGATCTCGCGCTCCCACAGGACCGAGACCATGGGGCGCGCGGCGTCCAACACCTTGGCCACCGCTTGCGGGCCCTCGGCGCGCAGCAGGTCGTCGGGATCCTTGCCCTCGGGCATCAGCGCGAAGCGCAACCCCTTGCCCGCCTCGAGCAGCGGCAGCGCCAGGTCGATCACCCGCGCGGCGGCGCGCAGGCCGGCCTTGTCGCCGTCGAGCGCGATCACCGGCTCGTCGCTGACGCGCCACATGAGCTGGATCTGCGGCTCGGTCACGGCGGTGCCCAAGGGGGCCACGGCGGCCTCGAACCCGGCCTCGGACAGCGCGATGACGTCCATGTAGCCCTCGGCCACCACCAGGGTCTGGCCCTTGCCGGCGGCCTCGCGCGCGGCGCGCAGGTTGTAGAGGTTGCGCGACTTGTCGAACAGCGGCGTCTCGGGCGAGTTCAGGTACTTCGCGTTGTCGTTCGGGTCCATCGCGCGGCCGCCGAAGGCGATCGCCCTGCCCCGCCCGTCGCGGATCGGGAACATGATGCGGTTGCGGAACACGTCGTAGGGCTTGCGCCCCTTGTCGGACTCCTTGACCAGCCCGGCTTCGCGCATCAGCGCCGGATCGACGCCCTTGCCTTCCAGATGCGTGCGCAGCGCCTCCCAGCCGTCGGGGGCGAAGCCGATCTCGAACCGCTCCAGCGCGTCGGGCTTGAGCCCCCGACGGTCGAGATAGGCGCGCGCATCGGCCGCGACGCCACGCTGCAACTGCATCCGGTAGAAGGCGACGGCCATCTCCATCACCTCCACCAGCTGGGTGTTGCGGTCGGCCTTCTGCTGGGCGCGGGGATCCTGTTTCGGCACCTCCATGCCGGCCTCGCCGGCGAGGATCTCGACCGCTTCCATGAAGCCCACGTTCTCGGTCTCGCAGACGAACTTGATCGCGTCGCCCTTCGCCTGGCAGCCGAAGCAGTAGTAGAAGCCCTTGCGGTCGTCGACGTGGAACGAGGCGGTCTTCTCGTGGTGGAAGGGGCACGGCGCCCACATGTCGCCCTTGCCCTGGTTCGACTTGCGGTTGTCCCACATGACCTTGCGACCGACGACTTGCGTCAGGCTGGTGCGGGTGCGCAATTCGTCCAGGAAACCGGGGGGCAGACTCATGCGCGCAGTATCGCGCCGCGCGGCGGTGATTCCAAGCGTGACGGTGCGCGACGCGGCGGTCGCGGCGCCGGTGCGG
Source organism: Citreimonas sp. (assembly GCF_042096055.1). NCBI lineage: Bacteria > Pseudomonadati > Pseudomonadota > Alphaproteobacteria > Rhodobacterales > Roseobacteraceae > Citreimonas > Citreimonas sp. The sequence continues at coordinate 3,909 of NZ_JBELMH010000114.1, forward strand.
CGCGCCGGATCAGAGCGCCTCGCACTGGGCGCGCCACGCCTCGCCGACCTTATCGGTCAGGAGTTCCGGCGGCAGGGCGTAGATCCAGTCGACCAGCATCCCCGCCACGTCGGTGGGCAGACGGTCGGCCAGCGCGTCGATCGCCTGGTCGCGGCTGCGGCCCTCGGCACGCGCATTGACGCCGGTCATGACCATCTCGGCCTGGCTGGCGCATTCCTGCCGGTCGTATTGTTGCGCGCGGGCCAGTCCGGGCAGCAGCGGCAGGCTCGACAGGGCCAGAACGAACGCGAAGCGCGGCATGATCCATCTCCCTCCGGGCGGCGGCCCGAACGGGCCGCATCGCGCCGACAGCTAGACCGTCAGCGCGCCGGGGGCAACCGGCGGCTCAGCCGGCCCAGACGATCTGCGGCGCGAAACGGGGGCGGGTGAAGACGAAGTTGTAGAAGCTCTGCGGCTGCAGCGCGGGGATTTCGAAGACGGGCGTGTGCTCGGTCTCGGTCTCGACGACGATCACGCGCTCGTTGTGCAGCAGCGCCGGCAGCCTGTCGCGCAGGCCCGCCAGCATGTCGTCGTCCATCGTGACGAACTCCCCGCGCGCCTGCGACCAGCCGACCTCGTGCGTGTCGCTGTTGGCGTCGTAGCGCACCAGCGTCACGCGCAGCCCGTAGCTGCCGTCGCTGTCGGCCAGGAAGCGCAGCACCGACAGCATTCCGTCGAGATAGGCGGCATCGATCGGATCCGTCTCGCGCGAGATCGCGTCCGAGATCGTGTAGGCCGCCTTGATGTTGAGGCTCTTCTGGCGGAAGGCCTCGAACAGGGTGAAGGTCGAGGCCATGACCGCCAGGATCAGCGGCATCCAGATCACGAACTCGATCGAGATCACGCCGCGCTCGTCGCGACCGAAGGCGCGCAGGCGGCGGATGAGGGCGGCGGTGAGGTCGATCATGGCTTACCTCGGCTCCTGCACGAAGGCCGACTTGGCGACCAGCCACGAATAGCCCTGCTCGTCGTGATGCAGGTTCGCGCCCATGCCGATCGTCGGGAAGACCGGCTCGAACGACATGCAGGCGCGCAGCAGCATCATCTGGTTGTCGACGCCGGCGGCGAAGTTGCGCACCGGGCGCGGTTCTTCCTCGACGTTGCGGCAATCGGCGGCCTCGGTGAAGCCCACGAGGTCGCGCGGCGAGACCTGGATCATCTCGAGCGTGAGGTTGCCGTTGCAGTCCTGCACGATCTCGGCGATGCGGCAGATGTTCTCGCGCACGGCCTCGTAGTCGGGCGGGGTGCCCGTGCCAAGGCGGATGTCGCGCACGGCGACGTCCACCGCGCGTTCCAGCATGGCGTGGCGCAGGTTCATGTAGGCGATCTCGATCCCGCTGGCGAGCAGCATGAACACGACCGAGAACCAGATCACGAATTCGATCGTGACGTTGCCGCGCTCGTCCCGGCGGAAGCGCTTCAGGCGACGGAGCGCATGCATCACTCGACCAGCCTCAGGTTGTTGATCTGGCGCGCGACGGTGTCGAAGGCGTCGTAGATCTGCTGCCCGTTGGCGCGGAAGAAGTGGCTTTCGGACGAGGCACAGGCGCGCATGTCGTTGGCCGCGGCGTCGTTCGTCTCGAACGCGATGGTGAAGACCTGCACGCCGCGCGCCTTGGCCAGCGCGCACTGCTGCTGCAGGTAGCCGACATTCGCGCTCTTGGAGGTGAGCGTGTAGTAGGGTGCGCCGCTCTGGCGCGACAGCTCGACCTCGCCGTTGATTGCGGCCGACGGGTCGTTCGGGCGGAACTGCTCGGTCGTCTCGCCGTCGGTCATGATGACCATGTACTTTTCCGTTTCGGGGTCGTTCCAGTCGATCGGCCGGCCGTCGAAGCTGGGATCGACCAGCCCGTTGGCGATCAGGTGGCGCACCTCGTCGCGGTTGGCCGGGTCGAGCAGCGCCAGCCCGTACTTGGCGCCGATATGCAGGCCCGTTCCGTCGTGCATGCGCATCGTCTCGAGGAAGTCCAGCAGGCCCTCGCGGTCCGAGGAATAGTAGTGGATCGCGGTGTCCTCCTGCGGGCACCAGCCCCAGTCCATCGTCTCGGTGTCGGTCTCCCAGTAGTGGAACAGCGGCACGAAATCGGTCGAGGTCGGCATCTCGGTCGTGGCGAATTCGTGCGCCTCGATCTCGATGCACGAGGACGGCATGTTGACCTGCTGCGGCTCGGGCGCCGGCGCGGGGGGCGTGTAGTTCGCCGTGTAGCTGTCGAAATCGATCCAGTCGTAATCGAGCGTCCACCCCGGGATCCGCCCGCGGTTGTTGGTCGGGCCGAGATCCGAGCCCGGGCCGTTCTCGTCGCCCTTGACCTGGAAGTAGCGCGTGCTCTGCGTGCCGCCCTTGATCGACGCGCCCAGGAACTGGGCGCTGTCGTTGAGATCGTTGTCGTAGGCCATGAAGAAGCCCACCGCCCCCGACAGGAATTCGTCGACGTCGCGCGGCGCGGTCTCGGGGAAACCCTCGATCTTGTGGGCGCGGTCGAACCGGTTGTCGCCGTCGAGATCGAAGTAGAACACCACGTTCGAAATTGCCTGCGCCCACGGTTCGAAGAAGTCGGCGACCTCCTCGGTCTCGGTCTCGGCCGGGGGCAGCGTCGGGCGGTCGCCGCGGAAATACTCGAACAGCACCTCGCCGGGGTTCACGTGGCCGGCGAAGGGCACGACGTTGAGCGTGGTGACGCCGTTGCTGTCCTCGTCCAGCACCTTCGAGACGAAGTTCTGCGCCGCGGGGCGCATGTGGGCGATCCGGTTGTTGAAGCGCATCGAGCCCGAGATATCGAGCACCAGCGAGATCTCGACGTTCGAGATCCGCTCCTCGGCGGTGCTGCGGGCGACCACGTCCAGCGTGTCGTAGCCGGACATGCGCAGGAAGAAGGTGTTCAGGTCCGTCTCGCTGTGCGCGCTGACGACCCGGTGGTTCAGCGACCGGTCCACCGTCACCGAGGCGAGCGTCTCGGAGATGCCCGCCTTGGTCATGTAGTCGTTCACCACCGTCTCGGGGTCCTGCAACTGGTCGAGGTCGGCGGCGGCCAGCACCGCGCGGTCGGCGATCCCCTGCATCTGCGCGCGCACCGCTTCCTGCCGCATGATGTCCACAGCGGCGCCGGTGATGACCAGGATCAGCACGATGAACAGGGCCGAGAAGAGGGTGACGCTGCCGTCCTCGGACGCGGCGAAGCGGTCGATCACGCGGGGCGGTCTGGTGGGTGCGGTCATTCTCCGACGATCCTCTCTCCCGCCGATGCGTGTCGCGGGTTTGGAGACAGGAGTAGGATCGCATT
>NZ_JBELMH010000115.1:0-7179 GCF_042096055.1 Citreimonas sp.
ATGCGGCCCAGAAGCGCCGACACCTCGGAGCCCGCCTGCGTGAAGCGGAAGATGTTGTCGACGAAGAACAGAACGTCGGTCCCGGACTGGTCACGGAACTGCTCGGCCAGGGTGAGGCCCGTCAGGGCGACGCGCGCACGCGCACCCGGCGGTTCGTTCATCTGACCGTAGACCAGCGCCACCTGCGATTCCGACAGGTTGTCGGGCTTGATGACGTTGGATTCGATCATCTCGTGGTAGAGGTCGTTGCCCTCGCGGGTCCGCTCACCCACGCCGGCGAACACCGAGTAGCCCGAGTGCACCTTCGCGATGTTGTTGATCAGTTCCATGATCAGAACCGTCTTGCCCACGCCGGCGCCGCCGAACAGGCCGATCTTGCCGCCCTTCGAGTAGGGCGCGAGCAGGTCGATCACCTTGATGCCGGTGACGAGGATTTCCGACTCGGTCGACTGCTCCGAGAACTCGGGCGCGGCCGCGTGGATCGGGCGGTACTCGTCCGCGTTGATCGGCTCGCCCTCGTCGACGGGCTCGCCCACGACGTTGAGGATGCGGCCCAGCGTGGCGTTGCCCACCGGAACCGAGATCGGGCCGTCGGTGTCGGTCACTTCCTGACCGCGCACCAAGCCTTCGGTCGCGTCCATTGCGATGCAGCGCACCGTGTTCTCGCCGAGGTGCTGTGCGACTTCGAGAACCAGCCGCTTGCCGTTGTTGTCGGTGGTCAGCGCGTTCAGGATTTCGGGGAGGTGGTCGCCGAACTGAACGTCGACAACGGCGCCAATCACCTGGGTGATCTTGCCTTTTGCGTTAGCCATTTTGTGTCTCCGGGTTCGTTAGAGCGCCTCGGCGCCCGAAATGATTTCGATCAGCTCGTTGGTGATGACGGCCTGGCGCGAGCGGTTGTACTCGATCGTCAGCTTGTCGATCATCTCGCCCGCATTGCGGGTGGCATTGTCCATCGCGCTCATCCGGGCGCCCTGTTCGGACGCGCCGTTTTCCAGCAGGGCGGCAAAGATCTGCGTCGCCACGCCGCGCGGCAGCAGGTCGGCCAGGATCGTCTCCTCGTCGGGCTCGTAATCGTAGAGCGCCGAGGAATCGTCGGCGTCCTCGGTCGCCTCGAACTTGGCCGGGATGATCTGCTGCGCCGTCGGGTCCTGGCTGATGACCGAGTTGAACTTGGCGTAGAAAATCGTCGCCACGTCGAATTCCTCGGCGTCGAAACGGTCCAGCACGTCCTGCGCCACGTTCTGCGCGTCGGCGTAGCCGATGCGCTTCACTTCGGTGAAGTCGACATGACCGACGAACTTGTCGGAATGATCGCGCTTCAGCTGCTCGCGGCCCTTCTTGCCGACGGTCAGGATCTTGACCGTCTTGCCCTCGCCGCGCAGCCGCTGGATGTGCGTCCGCGCCAGCTTGACGATCGAGCTGTTGAAGCCGCCGCAGAGGCCGCGCTCGGACGTCATCACCACCAGCAGGTGCACGTCGTCCTTGCCGGTCCCGGCCAGAAGCTTCGGTGCCGTGCTGCTGTCACCGACCGACGCGGCCAACGACGCCATCACGGCGTTGAACCGCTCGGCGTAGGGCCGGGCCTGCTCGGCGGCATCCTGTGCCCGCCGCAGTTTCGCGGCGGCCACCATCTGCATGGCCTTGGTGATCTTGCGGGTCGACTTGACCGACGCGATCCGGTTTTTCAGGTCCTTGAGATTGGCCAATGCCTTTCCCCCTTACGAGAAGTCGGCGGCGTACGCGTCGAGAACCGCTTTGATCTTGGCCTCGTTGTCACCCTTGATCTTCGGATCCTCGTTGGTGATCCAGTCCAGCAGGTCCTTGTGCTTCGAGCGCACGAAGGTCAGAAGGCCCTGCTCGAACCGGCCCACGTCCGAGACGGAGACCTTGTCGAGATAGCCCAGCGTACCGGCACAGATCACGACGACGATCTCGGCGTTGGTCAGCGGCGAATACTGCGGCTGCTTCATCAGTTCGGTCAGGCGCGCGCCGCGGTTCAGCAGGCGCTGGGTCGAGGCGTCGAGGTCGGAACCGAACTGCGCGAAGGCGGCCATCTCGCGGTACTGGGCGAGCGACAGCTTGATCGGGCCGGCGACCGACTTCATCGCGTTGGTCTGGGCCGAGGAGCCCACGCGCGACACCGACAGACCGGTGTTAACCGCCGGGCGGATACCCTGGTAGAACAGTTCGGTTTCCAGGAAGATCTGGCCGTCGGTGATCGAGATCACGTTGGTCGGAATGAACGCCGACACGTCGCCGCCCTGGGTCTCGATGATCGGCAGCGCCGTCAGCGAGCCCGAGCCGTTGTCCTCGTTCAGCTTCGCCGACCGCTCGAGCAGGCGCGAGTGGAGGTAGAACACGTCGCCCGGGTAGGCTTCGCGGCCCGGCGGGCGGCGCAGCAGCAGCGACATCTGGCGGTAGGACACGGCCTGCTTGGACAGGTCGTCATAGACGATCAGCGCGTGGCGGCCGTTGTCGCGGAAGTACTCGGCCATCGCGGTCGCGGCGTAGGGTGCCAGGAACTGCATCGGCGCCGGGTCGGACGCGGTGGCGGCGACGACGATCGAGTATTCGATCGCGCCGGTTTCCTCGAGCTTCTTCACCAGCTGCGCCACGGTCGAGCGCTTCTGGCCGATCGCCACGTAGACGCAGTAGAGCTTCTTGCCCTCGTCGTCGCCGGCGGCGTCGTTGTAGCTCTTCTGGTTCAGCATCGCGTCGAGCGCGACGGCCGTCTTGCCCGTCTGGCGGTCGCCGATGATCAGCTCGCGCTGGCCTCGGCCGATCGGGATCATGGCGTCGACGGCCTTGAGGCCGGTCGCCATCGGCTCGTGCACCGACTTGCGCGGGATGATGCCCGGTGCCTTGACGTCGGCGACGCGGCGCTCGGTCGTCTCGATCGGGCCCTTGCCGTCGAGCGGGTTGCCCAGGCCGTCCACGACCCGGCCCAGCAGCGCATCACCGGCCGGCACGTCCACGATCGAGTTCGTGCGCTTGACGACGTCGCCTTCCTTGATGTCCCGGTCCGAGCCGAAGATCACGATGCCGACGTTGTCGGTCTCGAGGTTCAGCGCCATCCCCTGGATGCCGCCGGGAAACTCGACCATCTCGCCGGCCTGGATGTTGTCGAGGCCGTGGACACGGGCGATCCCGTCGCCGACCGACAGCACGCGGCCCACCTCGGCAACCTCGGCCTCCTGGCCGAAGCTTTTGATCTGCTCCTTCAGGATCGCAGAAATCTCGGCTGCTTGGATACCCATTATCCGACCTCTTTCATTGCATTCTGGAGGGAATTGAGCTTCGAGCGGATCGAGGTATCGATCATCTTCGAGCCCACCTTGACGACAAGACCGCCGATGAGTCGCTCATCGACGGTCGCATTGATCTTGACGTCGCGGCCCACCTTGGCCTTGAGCGTCTCGGAAAGCTTGGCCGACTGTTCATTGCTCAGCGGCGTGGCCGAGGTCACGTCGGCGGTCACCTCGCCCTTTTCTTCGGCGATCATCTCGCGCAGGCGGGTCACCATGTGCGGCACGACGAACAGCCGGCGCTTGGTGGCCATCAGGCCCAGCACGTTCTTGAGCGGCTTCATCAGCCCCATCTTGTCGGCGATCGCGGTGATCGCGGCCCGTTGCTGGTCGCGCGCATAGACCGGCGAGCTCAGCAGGTCGCGCAGGTCGGCGCTTTCGTTCAGTGCCGCGGAAAGATCGTCGAGGTTGGATTCGAGCGTATCGAGCGCACCCTCGTCCCGGACGATCTCGAACACGGCGGCGGCATAGCGCGCAGCGATGCCGGAGGAAATCGAAGCTGATTCAGACACGTCCACCCTTCCGATAATCATGCCCCCGCTGCGCACCGGAAGGTCCGGGCGCATGGAGGCTTGGTTCACCTTGTCTCACCGCAAGGCGTATGGATCGCGGCGGGATGTAGCAGAGCCGTCCCGACCCCGCAACATGCTTACGTCATTCAGTCGTCCGCACCATGCCGGAGGCGTTTTTCGGCCCGAAACCGGGCATTTTCAGCGGAGTTCGATCGCTTCGTCGGCGTCCGGACCAAGTGTTAGCGCCCCCACTCAGACGTCATCTCCTAAGGGTGCGGCGGACGAGACGGAACAACGCTCCGCCACAGCTTCGCCGGCGCGTTCGGCGACAGGCCGCAGCGGCGCCGGGGAATCGTCGGTCACGCCGGCTTGGCCGCCTTGCCCGGCGTCGGGTGCAGCACCTCGAGCGGGTTGAGGATGCGCGCAGCCTCTCCGACGCCGCGCCGGCGCGGCGGATGGCGCTTGGACGCGCGCACCATCATCACGCCCCCCGCCGTCACCGCCGGGATCGCGCGGCCGGTCCGCTCCCAGAAGCCGGCGGTCTTCATCCAGAAGCGCCGGGTCGACGGCGGCTGGTACAGGACCGAGACGTGATCGCCCGGCACGAAGTCGTGCCGCTTGAGCTGGCTTTCCAGCTGGGTCAGCGAATAGGGCCGCCCGTAGCCGAAGGGCGTCGCATCCGACCGCGCCCAAAGCCCCGAGCGGTTGGGCAGCACGAACAGCGCCTCGCCGCCAGGGCCCAGCACGCGATACGCCTCGTCCAGCAGTTCCGACGGGCTTTCCGAGGTTTCGAGTCCGTGCATCAGGATCAGCCGGTCGACATGCCCCGTCTCCATCGGCCAGCGGGTTTCTTCGCACAGCACGCTGACGTTCGGCATGCCGGCCGGCCATGGCATCACCCCCTGCGGCGCGGGCATCAGCCCGACCACCCGGCGCGAGTCCGCGAGGTACGGCCGCAGCAGCGGAACGGCGAAGCCGTAGCCGACCACCGTCATGCGATGCGTGTCGGGCCACCACTGCACCACCTGGTCGCGGATCACCTTCTGCGCGGCGCGGCCAAGCGCGCTGCGATAGTAGAAGTTGCGCAGGGTGCCGACGTCCAGGTGCATTGCGGCGCTTCGCCCGATGGGTCAGTGTCGGGGCAACCTTAGACAAAGCCGGTTAGGATTGACCATGCCCATCGACATCGTGACGGTACCCTGCCTGAGCGACAACTACGCCTACCTGCTCAACGACGGCACCACGACCTTCCTGGTCGATGCGCCCGAGGCCGGCCCGATCATCGACGTACTCGAGGAACGAGACTGGGACCTCGACACCATCCTGATCACCCACCACCACCATGACCACGTGGGTGGCGTCGCCGACCTGGTCGCGCGCTACGGCTGCACCGTGACCGGGCCGCGCTCGGAACAGGCCAAGCTGCCGCCGATCGCCACCGGCTGGTCGGAAGGAGACACCGGGGGCACCGGCGTTCTGTCCTTTCGCGTGATCGAGGTGCCGGGCCACACGTTGGGCCACGTGGCGTTCCACTTCGACAAGGCGGGCGCCGTGTTCACCGCCGATAGCCTAATGGCCCTTGGGTGTGGCCGTGTGTTCGAAGGCACGCCCGAGATGATGTGGGAGAGCCTGTCGAAGCTGATGGCGCTGCCCCCCGAAACCATGGTATATTCGGGCCACGAATACACCGCCGCCAACGCCCGCTTCGCGCTTAGCGTCGATCCTGACAACGCCGACCTGCAGGCCCGCGCCGAGGATATCGAGGCCGCACGGAACGCCGGAAAGCCGACCGCGCAGGTGCCGCTTTCGCTGGAGCTGGCGACGAACCCGTTCCTGCGCGCGCACGACCCCGCGCTGCAGGAAGCCCTCGGCATGCAGGGCGCACCCGACGTCGCGGTCTTCGCCGAGATCCGCGGCCGCAAGGACCGGTTCTGAACGGACGCGCACCAGGGCCGGCCCGCACCGGCCGGGCGCCGACGGAACAGGCACAGAACGTCGATGTGATCGGGCTGACGCAAGAAAAAACTTGAAGAGCGGGGGCTATCGACCAAACTTTAATGTTACGAGGCAATGCTGATCCCACGATTGGCGCAGACAAGAGGAGCACGCCCGTGCCTTCATTCTCGACGACCCTTGAGCAGGCAATCCATTCGGCGCTCGCGCTGGCGAACTCGCGCAGCCACGAATTCGCCACGCTCGAACACCTTCTGCTTGCGCTGGTCGACGAACCCGATGCCTCGCGCGTCATGAAGGCGTGTTCGGTCGACACCGAGGAATTGCGCACCACCCTCGTCGAGTTCATCGACGAGGATCTGGCCAACCTCGTGACCGACGTCGAAGGCTCCGAAGCGGTGCCGACGGCCGCCTTCCAGCGGGTGATCCAGCGCGCGGCGATCCACGTCCAGTCCTCGGGCCGGACCGAGGTCACCGGCGCCAACGTGCTGGTCGCCATCTTCGCCGAGCGCGAGAGCAACGCCGCCTACTTCCTGCAAGAGCAGGACATGACCCGCTACGACGCGGTGAACTTCATCGCGCACGGCGTGGCCAAGAACCCCGCCTACGGCGAGGCGCGCCCCGTGCAGGGCGCTACCGAGGCCGAGGAGGAAGCCGCCTCCGAAGCGCCGTCGCAGCCCGCGTCCGACAAGGAATCCGCGCTGGGCAAGTACTGCGTCGACCTGAATGCCAAGTCGCGCGAGGGCGACATCGACCCGCTGATCGGGCGCGAGTCCGAGGTCGAGCGCTGCATCCAGGTGTTGTGCCGCCGCCGCAAGAACAACCCGCTGCTGGTGGGCGATCCCGGCGTCGGCAAGACAGCCATCGCCGAGGGCCTGGCACGCAAGATCGTAAGCGGCGAGACCCCCGAGGTTCTGTCGAAGACGACCATCTACTCGCTCGACATGGGCGCGCTGCTGGCCGGCACCCGGTATCGCGGCGACTTCGAGGAGCGGCTCAAGGCCGTCGTGAACGAGCTCGAGGAACACCCCGACGCGGTGCTGTTCATCGACGAGATCCACACCGTGATCGGCGCCGGCGCCACGTCCGGCGGCGCGATGGACGCGTCCAACCTGCTCAAGCCCGCGCTTCAGGGCGGCAAGCTGCGCACCATGGGCTCGACCACGTACAAGGAATTCCGCCAGCACTTCGAGAAGGACCGCGCGCTGAGCCGCCGGTTCCAGAAGATCGACGTGAACGAGCCTTCGGTCGACGACACCGTGAAGATCCTCAAGGGCCTCAAGCCCTACTTCGAGGAGCATCACAGCGTGAAGTACACCGGCGACGCGATCAAGACGGCGGTGGAACTGTCCGCGCGCTACATCAACGACCGCAAGCTGCCCGACAAGGCGATCGACGTGATCGAC
>NZ_JBELMH010000116.1:0-7145 GCF_042096055.1 Citreimonas sp.
GGCCGAGTTCCTCGACCACTTTCTCTTTCTGGGCTCTATCCACAGTTTCACTCCAGTTGATGGAGGGGCGACCCCTCCGGCTCGTTCCGGCACGGCGCGAACGCCATGCCACAAGGTCCGATCGGGTCGTCACATCGCCAGCCGGGCCGCACGCGGCACCGGAAAAGATGTCTCTTCCCGTCTCGGGCAGGACTTAGCGAATGCGAAAGCAGTCAGCCCACCGTCTCGGACGAAACGACGGCCCGCACGAATCGAGCGGGCCACCGTTCGGACGGCGTAACCGGTTTGAAAGGCGTTGCCAAGGCCCGCGGGTGCGGAAACCGCACGCGGACACACGGACCCTGCGTCACCTGCGGAACATAGCATCCCGCCGCGGCTCTGCCCATCCCCGCGCCGCATTTTCATGCAGCCGCGGGACGACGCGGCGATCCCGTCGCCGCGCCTGCGTGTCGGATCAGGGCTTGCGCCGCGGCGGCTGCGCGCCGCCCGGCCGCTTGCCGGCCGCGCCGGCACCGAACTTGCCTGCCGGCTTCGCGCCGAACTTGGCGCCCGGCTTGCCGCCGGGTTTCGCACCCGGGCGCCCGCCGGGCTTGCCGGCCGGCTTGCCGCCCGCCCCCTGGCGCGGGGGCACGAACCGTTTGGACGTGTCAGACGCGTCGGCGCGCGGGGCCGCGGGGCGTTCCGCGCGCTCGGGTGCGCCCGAGCGCGGCGCGCCGCCCTTGTAGCCGCTCGGCTTGCCACCGAAGGACCGCCCGCCGCCGGGCTTGCCCTCTCCGAAGCGCTTGCCGCCGGGGCGCGAATCCGTGCTGCGCTCGCCCGATGCCTTGCCCGCGGGCGTGGACGGGCGCGCGTCGTCGCGCGGCGGACGGGCATCCGCGGCTTTCCGCGGCGCGCGCGGTTTGTCGCGGTTGTCGTAGCTCCGCTCGGGCTTGGGCGCGGACCAATCGGACTTCGGCGCGGCGCGCTTGGACGTCTCGTCGCGCGGCGGGGGCGCCGTGCGCTCGGCGCGCTCAGTGACCGGCTCCGCCTTGGGTTCCGGCGCGGGCGCCGCCTTGGGCTCGGCCCGCTCGGGCTTCTCGGAGAACCCCTCGCGCGGCTTCGCGGCCGGCTTGCGCGGCGGTTTCGGCGCGCTCTCACGCCGCGGCGCAGCCGGCCGGCTTCCGGCATCCGGCGCGCCGTCCATCTTGCGCGCGGTCACGCCCTTCTCGAGCTCGCCACCCGCGCCCAGCGAAGACAGGAAACCGGGCACCGCCGCATCGGCCAGCTCAACATGCGTCTCGGATTGCTGCACACGGATCGCGCCGATCGAGTCCTTGTCGAGCCCGCCGGCCCGGCACAGCAGCGGCAGGATCCAGCGTGCCTCGGCCCGGTCGTCGCGACCCACCGACAGCGCGAACCACGTGCTGGGCCCGAAGGGCGCGCGTTCCTTGACGGGCGCGCGCGTGTCCGGCGACACCAGTTCCTCGGGCGCCGAGTGACGCTCGCGATAGAGCCGCAGATACGCGGCCGCGATCGCCTCGGGCGCATGTTGTGCGGTCAGCTTCTCGGCGAAAGACGCTTCGACCGCGGTGATCTCCTCGGACCAGACGGGATCGGCCAGCAGGCGTTCCTCGTCGCGGCGGAGGATCTCGTCGGCATCGGGCGCGGTCGTCCAGTCGGCGCTGACGCGGGCGCTGCGCAGCAGGCGCTCGGCCCGGTTCGCGGCCTTCGGCGGCACGATCAGCGCCGAGATCCCCTTGCGACCGGCCCGGCCGGTGCGTCCCGAGCGGTGCAGCAGGCCCTCGGCGTTCGACGGCAGCTCGGCGTGGATCACCAGTTCGAGGTTCGGCAGGTCGATGCCGCGCGCGGCCACGTCGGTCGCCACGCAGACCCGCGCACGCCCGTCGCGCATCGCCTGCAGCGCATGCGTCCGCTCGGTCTGGCTCAGCTCGCCCGACAGGCAGACCACGGCGAAGCCGCGGTTGGCGAAGCGCGCGGTCAGCCGGTTCACGGTCGCGCGGGTGTTGGCGAAGACGATGGCGTTCTGCGCCTCGTGGTAGCGAAGCACGTTGATGATGGCGTTCTCAGCGTCCTGCTGCGCCACGCGCAGCGCCTGGTAGCTGATGTCGGCGTGCTGGCTGCGGTCCGACAGCGTCGTCACGCGCACCGCGTCGCGCTGGTAGTGCTGCGCCAGCGTCACGATCATCGGCGGCACAGTGGCCGAGAACATCAGCGTGCGCCGGTCGGCCGGCGCCTCGCCCAGCATGAATTCCAGATCCTCGCGGAAACCGAGGTCCAGCATCTCGTCCGCCTCGTCCAGCACGATCGCGCGCAGGCCGGTCATGTCCAGCGAGCCGCGCTTGATGTGGTCGACCAGACGCCCCGGGGTGCCGACGACGATATGCGCGCCGCGCTCCAGCGCGCGGCGTTCGTCGCGCATGTCCATGCCGCCCACGCAGGATGTCACCCGCGCCTCGGCCTTGGCGTAGAGCCAGCTCAGCTCGCGCGTCACCTGGAAGGCCAGTTCGCGCGTGGGCGCGACGATCAGCGCCAGCGGTGCGGCGGCCGGGCCCAGCGTGTCCGCGTCGCCCAGCAGCGTGTGACCGATGGCCAGGCCGAAGCCCACCGTCTTGCCCGATCCGGTCTGCGCCGAGACCAGCAGGTCGGCATCGCTGAGGGCGGGGTCGGTCACGGCCTCCTGCACCGCGGTGAGGGTATCGTAGCCGCGCTCGGACAGCGCCTGGGACAGGGAAGGGATCATTCGCAAAACCGATCTGGTGGCGCCCGCGCCGCGGCACGGGCCGTCTCTGGGAAGAGAGGTGGGAAAGGATGCCGCCTAACGCAACGGCGGGGGCATGTATACGGGGAAAATTCGTGACCCGGCGGCGGGCGCCTGCCGGGTGCGCGCCGGCGTCGCGGCGCGGGGCAAAGAAAAAGGGCGGACCGACCGGCCCGCCCCTCGTCGTCTCATGTGCCTGGGATCAGGCCGCGCCGGTGGCGCTGTTCACGTCGACGGTCACGCCCGGGCTCATGGTCGAGCTCAGCGCGATCTTCTTCATGTAGGTGCCCTTGGCGCCGGCGGGCTTGGCGGCCGACACCGCGGCCACGAAGGCGCGGATGTTCTCGGCCAGCTTGGCCTCGTCAAAGGACGCCTTGCCGACGCCCGCGTGCACGACACCGGCTTTCTCGGCCTTGAACTGCACCTGGCCGCCCTTGGCGTCCTTGACCGCTTGGGCCACATCCATCGTCACCGTGCCGACCTTGGGGTTCGGCATCAGGTTGCGCGGGCCCAAGATCTTGCCCAAGCGACCGACGATCGGCATCATGTCCGGCGTCGCGATGCAACGGTCGAACTCGATCGTGCCGCCCTGGATGGTCTCCATCAGGTCCTCGGCGCCGACGATCTCGGCCCCGGCTTCCTTCGCCTCGTCGGCCTTGGCGCCGCGGGCGAAGACTGCCACACGGACCGTCTTGCCGGTGCCGTTGGGCAGGCCGACGACGCCACGGACCATCTGGTCGGCGTGGCGCGGGTCGACGCCCAGGTTCATCGCGATCTCGACGGTTTCGTCGAACTTCGTCGAGCCGGCGACCTGCTTGATCAGGCCGATGGCCTCCTCGACCGACAGGTTCTCCTTGCCGGCAAAGGCTTCGCGGGCCGCGCGGGCACGTTTTCCGAGTTTCGCCATGATCTTACCCCTTCACCTCGATACCCATCGACTTCGCCGAGCCGAGGATGATCTTCATCGCCTGCTCGACATCGGTCGCGGACAGGTCGCGCATCTTCGCCTCGGCGATCTCGCGCACCTGCTTGGTGGTGACGGTCGCGATCGTCTCGCGGCCCGGCAGCACGGCGCCGCGCGGGCGGTTGCGCTTGCCCACCGGCTTCAGGCCGGCGGCCTTCTTGAGGTAATACGACGCCGGCGGCGTCTTGATGTCCATGGTGAAGGACTTGTCCTGGTAGTAGGTGATCTCCGTGGGGCACGGAGCGCCAGGTTCCATCTCCTGCGTCTTGGCGTTGAACGCCTTGCAGAATTCCATGATGTTGATGCCGCGCTGACCCAGGGCGGGGCCCACGGGCGGCGACGGGTTGGCCTTGCCTGCAGGGATCTGCAGTTTCATCTTGCCGGCGAGCTTCTTTGCCATCGGCGTTTCCTTTCAACCGGCCCCGTGACGCGTCGCGGGGCGTTTCGTTGCGTGGTCTGGTCCGGACATCGCGATGCCCTCGCCTCCCACGGTGATGCGGACCCGCGGGCCCGCTTTCCCTCAGCCCTCTTTCGAGACCTGGGTGAATTCCAGCTCGACCGGGGTTTCCCGACCGAAGATCGACACCGCGACGCGCAGGCGCTGATTGTCGTCGTCGACGCCCTCGACCATGCCGTCGAAGCCCTCGAACGGGCCGTCGTTGACCTTGACCTTCTCGCCGATCTCGAAGTGGATCAGCGTGCGCGGCGCTTCCTCGCCCTCCTGGACGCGGCCGATGATGCCGTCGACCTCGGCGTCGCGCATCGGCATCGGGCGACCCTGCGGGCCCAGGAAGCCGGTCACGCGGTTGATGCTGTTGATCAGGTGATAGCCCTTGTCGGACATCTCCATGTGCACCAGCACGTAGCCCGGCATGAAGCGGCGCTCGGCCGAGACCTTCTTGCCGCGGCGGACCTCGATCACCTCTTCGGTAGGGACCAGCACTTCGTCGATCTGGTCCTCGAGCCCCTGTTCGGCCACCGCCGTCCGGATCTGTTCGGCGATCTTCTTCTCGTAGTTCGAGAGGACGCTAACCGAATACCACCGTTTCGCCATCTGGCCCAACCCTTGTCCTTGCCGGCCGTGCCGGTTCATTCCACACCGCGCGTGCGCGCGTCGCTTCGTTGTGTCGCGCGTGCGAACCCGCGCGGGAAGCAAAAAAGCGGCGCGCAACTCGAATCATTGCACGCCCGTCACGAAGTGGCGCGTGATTACCCGCGCGCCTGCGTGAATTCAAGTACCGCCGGCGGCCTAGCCGAAGATCGTCAGAACGCCCTGCAGGCCCTGCCGGATCAGAAGGTCGACGATCGCGAAGAAGATCGCGGTCAGCGTCGCCATGATGAAGACCATGATCGTGGTCAGCACCACCTCGCGGCGGGTCGGCCAGACGACCTTGCCGACTTCGGCGCGGACCTGCTGGACGAATTGAAGCGGGTTGGTGCGGGCCATCGCGTGAAAGCCTTCCTCGTGAACGTTCCGCGCTCCTTTACGCCGGCCGCCGCGCGATTACAAGGCCGGCCCGGCCCGCCGCGTGGCGGTCACGGGCGTGCGACTTTTCATCACGAAACGTTTATTTTGTCGGCCATTTTCGGGCGGAACCCGTGCCGGCGACACTCGTTCGCGCGCGCGTGGCGATCCCGTTTTTTGGTCAAGTCCGAGGCGGGCCGCGCCAAAACCCGAAAACCGCCGCAACCGTCCCGGAACCCACGGCGCCAGCGATTGTTTTGGTCCCAGACGGCGCGTCGGATCGCGGCGCGTCACTGCGATTGAACGCAAGGAAAGGATACACGCAATGAAACGCATCTTTGCAACCACCGCCCTGAGCGCAATGCTGGCAACCGGCGCATTCGCGCAGACCGAAGCGCAGATGACCGAAGTTCAGCGCTTCCTGCCCGACACCAACGTGGCGCTGCTCCCCGAGGAAACGATCCAGGAGCTGGTGACCATCGCATACGGCGGCGGCTCCTTCGGTGACCGTCAGACGCGCATGCGCTCGATCGTCGAAGGCGAAGGCGTCGTGACCGCGACCTTCACCGAGGCGCAGCTGGTGCAGATCAGCACCGTCGCTCCGGACGTCGACGTCGCCACGATGACCGACGCGCAGATCCTGCAGGCGATCTCGTTCGTCAACTCGGAAGACAACCAGGCCGACGCGGCGCAGAAGATCCGCGCGCTGGTCGAATCGGACGACGATGCGATGCTGATGCTGACGGACGCCGAGATCCGCGACATCCGCCTGATCGCGCCCGAGCTGGATCTGACGACCATCACGGAAGACCAGGCCATCGAGCTGCGCGCCGCACTGGCGACCGGCGACCGTGATCAGGTCATGACCGTGGTCGAGAGCATCGAGACCATGTAATCGCCCCACGGCGATGACAGACCAAAGGCCGTCCCTCCGGGGCGGCCTTTTTTCGTGCGCACGAGACGCCACGCCCCGGGCCGCTGCGCACGCGGACGTCGCAGGCGCTGCCTCGACGTATCCATCATTTCAGGAAATGGCAGGGGCAGCAGGGCTCGAACCCGCGACCTACGGTTTTGGAGACCGTCGCTCTACCAACTGAGCTATACCCCTGCGGTGAGGGCGAGGTACGTCAACGCCGGGCGGAAATCAAGGCCAGTTCGATAACTGAATTCACGGATTCTTCCGTCGTCCCTTTCTGCCTTGATGAGTACGATCCCACTCCGTTCTGCCCCGCGCCCGATGCAAACCGGCCTTGCGTCTGCGCGAAGGCTCAGGCGCCCGATCGCCCGGCGGCCCCGCCCGTTTCTTCAGGAAATGTGCGTTTTTGCGGTACCCGTATTTTTCCGCATGAAGTCAAGCACAAGAGGCCGTTACCGCGGCGAGATCAGCTTGTTATTTTCCTTCTCCAACCCTGTGCCCCACCTGTTTCGTGTCGAGGCGCACAGACCTCGACAGCATCACACCGGGCCATGTGCCCAACCAAGAACAAGGAGAACCGACATGAAACGCACCATCGCAACCGCCCTGATCGCCGTCGCCACGCTGGGTACCGCAACCGGCGCCATCGCTGCCCCGAGCCAGGCGCAGCTGAACGACATCGCACGCTACGCGCCGAAGGCCGACCTCACCGAGCTGTCGACCCGCGAGGTCAACGTGCTGCTGAGCGCCATCCACAGCGGCGACTCGGAGAACCAGAAGCGCCTGTTCGTGCAGTCCTACATCAACGGCTGACCGGATGCGCCTGGGCGGCTCCGGTGCCGCCCGACGCCGCAAAGGCCGCTCCTTCGGGAGCGGCCTTTTACGTGTCCGCGTCGCGCACGTCGTGCGCTGCCCCTCGCAACGGATCATCCCGGCACGAAAAAGGGCGCCCCGCGGGGCGCCCTTTCGCATCTCTCGTCAGGCTTCGCCTTACTCGACGATCTTCGAGACGACGCCCGAGCCGACGGTGCGGCCGCCTTCG
>NZ_JBELMH010000117.1:0-2588 GCF_042096055.1 Citreimonas sp.
ACGCCAGGTTTTCAACCTGGAAAGAGGGGTTCGATTCCCCTACGGGCTGCCACTTACCTCCGGAAATCGCCGCTTCCATACGACTGCGAAAGCAGGATGTAGGCGAGCGTTCGTGGCGCAGAATCCGGGGCCGTCAGGGCTTGCCTGCTTTGCATACGTAGAGCCTGCGAGGCGCCGCGCCTGCGCTTGCCCGTTGCGGACGTATCCCGTACCAGCTTGGTCGAACGCGTGTCCTGATGCGCGGGCGGTCCATACGATCCCTACTCGCTGACGTCGGGTCGGACCGATCATGAACGGGCGGAACGGAATGAAGAACGACTTCCAGAACTCGACCGGTGCCGACGTGCTCTCGGACCTGAAGCGTCTTTCGGGCCGGAAGCGGCGGACCTTGGCGCGCACGCTCATCTACAAGAAGAACCGCCGCCCGGCGAGCAAGGACGAGCAGATCGTGCTGCTCGACGCCTTGCGCTCCGAAGAGGTGCTCACCGATTTCGACCGCATCTACGCGCTGATCGCCGGCTGTCACAAGGTCTGCGAGAACGTCGACATGCAGGCGGCGCCGGTCTGGCTGGACCATCTGCTCGGCGCCGAGCAGAGCATCCGCAGGATGCCCATCGGGTTCGGACTGCGGAAGGACCGCACGCACCTGGTCTTTTCGGCGCTCAACGTGGCGCTCAACCTCGATCTGCTGACCGGACGCAGGCACGCCGGGCGCCTTTGCGACTGGTTCTTCGAGGAACTCGAGGGCCTGAACCCCAGGAAGATGACGCCGTACCTGTTCAACACGACAAGCAACGTCGTGAAATGCGGGGGCATCGTCGCGCTGTCCCGGCCGGAGTCGGTTGCGCATCTGGCCGGATTGCTGCGCCTCCTGATGTCCTACAGCGTCGAGATCAACAACGCCGAGCATTGGTGGTTCTACGCCCGGTTCCGTGCGCCGTCGCGGGTGGGCGAGCTGACCGAACGCGCGTCCTTCGGGTCGTACTGCCGCTCGGTCGTCCGGATGTTCGCGCTCGAGAAGGCGGCCGCGGAAAGCGATCCGGTTGCGCGGGCCGCGCTGGTGAAGGAGGCCGCCTACCTGTGCGTGGCGCAGGCCACCGATGCGCAGCGCGACGCGCTGTTCGAGAGGGTCGGCTAGGCGACCCCGGTCACGCCCGGACCATCACGACAAGCGGCCGGGCTTCGGTGCCTGGAGCCGCAGCGTCGATTTCCGCAGCCTGTCCAGGTGCCCCGCTTTCAGCGCCTCAGGGTGAATGACCCCCAGCTGCGCGGGCATCTCCGGCAGGTCGAGGATGTGCGCGATCGCGAACCGGTGCGCGCCGCCGCCGCTGCGCAGGCACGTGCCGTCCCGCGCGATGTGCACCAGCGTCGCGCCATGCGCGCGGCGGTAGTGGAAGTCGGGCAGTTCGTCCATGTCCAGCAGCCGGCCCCGCGCGCGCGTCTCCTCGAAGATCCGGTCGAGCCGGCGGTAGCGGGCCAGGACGTCCTCGCGCGATCTGCACCCGTCCGGGGCGAGGCCGCGTCCGATCTGCTCCACCATCTGCCGCACGATTGGCGTCTCGTGCCAGTCGGCGCCGTCGATCCAGCGCATGCGGCAGCTCACCAGTTTCGTGCTCTTCGAGATGTCGCTGCGGCTCTGGTCCCAGTCGCCGCCGCGGACCATCCCGCTTTGCTGGCGCCCCAGACGCGGCATGCCCTTCGTTCGCGCGTACGAATGCGTGATCGCGCGCGGTCGCGGGTAGATCGCCATGGCCGAGAGCGGCGCGCCCGCGCCGTAGCGCAGGCGGTTCAGCCGGTCGCGCACGATCTGCCTGTAGACATGCGCCTCGATTGCGCGCTGCAGGGACTTGAAAATCGTCGGCGTTTCGGGGGACGTCATTCGTGGTGGCGCCTCGACGGTCTTTGTGGCAGCACTCGTTAACCCGGCGCGAGGCACGAAACAATTGCGCGCCGCGCCGGCGGAACCGAAATGCGGGCGTTTTCCCGCGCACGCCACACGCGAAGAACGGCAAGGGGCCTTCACGTGCACGACCGCGATCGCCATCGCCCTCTCGATCGGCCAGCCGAACGGGTGGCGCTTTACCTGCGGGCGATCCGCGAGTTTCGCCGCCTTGCGCGCACGGCGATCCGGGGCGGCCCGACCGCGTCGCCGGCCGGTCTGGCCGGGACGTTCCAGATTCTGCGCGCGGTGCACCGCCTGCGCTACATCTCCGCCGACCATCCCGGAGCCGATGCGGATGGCGCCGGGTTCATCGTGATGCTCGACCCGGTTACGCCGCACAGCAAGGCCAGCCAGATCGTGGCGTCCCTGAAAGCGCACGGCATGCCGCCCGAGCGGATTTTCGCGCCCCGTCGCGTGGGTCTCCTCGGCCGGTTGCGTTTGCAGCTCGCCGCCGGCTTCGTGGTGCTCAAGGTCCGGCCGTGGCGCCGCCGCCTGCAGGTGCCCGAACTGACGCTGGTGATCGCCGCGCTTGTACATGCCCGCCGGCTTGCCCGGGGCCGGTCGACCACCGTTCACATCGGCGACCGCTCTCCCCGGCGCATCGCCTTCGCCGTCGGAGCGCGTCTTGCCGGCCGACGGTCGCTGT
>NZ_JBELMH010000117.1:2688-7034 GCF_042096055.1 Citreimonas sp.
CCCCGGCGCATCGCCTTCGCCGTCGGAGCGCGTCTTGCCGGCCGACGGTCGCTGTATTGGCAGAACGGCTTCCACGACCAGGCGACCCCCGACCTCGGCTATACCGACGCCGCGATCCTCAACGCCGCGGGCGAAGCGGTCTTCGCCGGCCGCGAGACAACGGTCTGGGCGCTCGACCCACCCGCCTCGTTCGCTCTGCGCTTGCCCGATCAGATCGCGCGCCTGGGCGTCGCGACCAATGCGTACGCCGGCGCCGAGATCGAGACGATGCGCGACACGGTCTCGGCGCTTTTTTCCGACGCGCAGATCGCGCTGCGCCTGCACCCGCGTATCGAGACCTTCGATGCCGCCCGTGTTCCGGACTGGGACGTGCGGCCGCGCGGCGAAGCTCTCGATGTCTTCGCGCGGTCCTGCGACGCGGTGATCTGCGGAAGCACCGCCGCCCAGATCGAGATCCTGCTGGCGGGCACGCCGGTAATCCACCTCGCGGGACTGGATCCGCACGGGTTCGACTTCTACGGCTACGTAGCGCGGGGTATCAGCTACGGGTTCACGGTTCCGCCGCCGGGCCGGATCGAAGACGCGCTCGCAGCCTTCTATCAGGCGCCGGGGTGGTCCGACCGCATGCAGACCGAGGTCACTGGTCCGTCCGACGAGACGCCATCGCTGCGCGCGTATCTGCGCGCGCTGGTGCAGGACGCCGAACGCTGACGGGGCGGCGGGCTCAGCCGGCCCGTGCGGCGCGATCGTAGACATCGATCATCTGATCGACATGCGCGTGCAGGCCAAACCGCGTCTCGGCCGCACGGCGCGCCGCATCCGAGAGCCGACGGACGCGATCGTCATCGGCCAGCAGCGCAGCCGCGGCACGGCTGAAGCCGGGGCCGTCATCCGCGTCGACCAGCAGGCCGGTTGCGTCATGCTCGACGATCTCGCGGTGTCCGCCCGCATCGCTGGCGATGACCGGTGTCCCGAGTAGCTGCGCCTCGACCAGCGTTCGGCCGAAGGCCTCGTCCACGGCCGGCGCCACCAGAAGCTCTGACCCCGCCAGCCAAGGCTCGACCGGGTGGCGAGCGCCGAGCACGAGACACCGTTCGCCGAGCCCCGCCGCCTCGATCGCGGCACGCACCGCGTCGCCCTCAGGCGGTCGCGGATCGCCCAGCATCAGGAAACGGAGGTCGTCGTGGCCCTGACGCGCCAGCGCATCGGCCAGCGCGACGAAGCGCTGCGGACGCTTGCGCGGGGCGAAATTGCCGACGAACAGCACCGGCCGCGCCGTCGCCGGCAGGCCCAACGTCGCGTTCAGCGCGGCGCGTGCGGCCGTCCGGTCCGGAAGCGGCGGCACCGCGAACGGGTTGTATATGACCCGTGTGGCGTCTCGCATCGCAGGCGGAAAGGTCTCGGCGCAGTAGGTCGAGACCGCGACCAGCGCGTCGGCCTTCAGCGCGGCGCGGGCGTGCTTGTCGGCTCTCGCCGGCGTGCGCTGGTGCCAGACATGCGGCACCCCGGCGTGCCGCGCGGCCGCCCCCCACGTCATGTGCATCCGCATGTCGTGGGTGTGCACCAGGCCGATCCCGTGCCGCCGCAGGAACCGCGCCAGCACGCGTGTCGCACGCAGGCCGCGCAACGCGCGCATCATGGCACCGCCCTCGACATAGGGCACCGCGGGCGCCGGGACCGGATGCACTCCCAAGCTGTCGAAATACCCGGTCAGCGGGCCGGTCTCGTGCGTCGCCACGACGGGCGCGTAGCGGTCCACCGGCAAGGCCTGCGCCAGGATCAGCGACGAGACGTGGCTGCCACCGACGCTGTCGCCGACATAGGGGAACAGGACCTTGATCGGGGCCATTGAAGTCTCTCGCCTGGCGATGCGTACGGGCGCACGCTAGGCGCCCGTACGCATGCCCGCAAGCCGCCGCCGGCCCATGCCTTGCGGGAGGAGGGGGGCATTGATAGAAGGGCGCGGCACGGGAACACGCCCGATAAACCTGCCGGAGTCCGCATGTTCGACGACAAGACCATCCTCGTGACCGGCGGAACGGGATCCTTCGGACACGCCTTCCTGCGGATGACGCTGGCGCGCTTCAACCCGAAGAAGGTCATCGTCTATTCGCGCGACGAGATGAAGCAGTGGGACATGGCCAAGCTCTTCGCCGACGATCCGCGCGTGCGGTTCTTCATCGGCGACGTGCGCGACCGCGAACGGCTGTACCGCGCCTTCGACGGGGTCGACCACGTTGTCCACGCCGCCGCGACCAAGATCGTCCCCACGGCCGAATACAACCCGTTCGAGTGCATCAAGACCAACGTCAACGGCGCCATGAACGTGATCGACGCGGCGATCGACAAGAAGGTCAAGTCGGTCGTGGCCCTGTCGACCGACAAGGCCTCGAGCCCGGTGAACCTCTACGGCGCGTCGAAGCTGGCTTCGGACAAACTGTTCGTGGCGGGTAACTCGTATTCCGGCGCGCAGCAGACGGCGTTCTCGGTCGTGCGCTACGGCAACGTCATGGGGTCGCGCGGGTCGGTCATCCCGTTCTTCATGTCGATCCGCGACAAGGGCGTGATCCCGATCACCGATCCGCGGATGACGCGCTTCATGATCTCGCTCGACGAGGGCGTCGAGCTGGTCTGGCATGCCTTCGCCGACATGGTCGGCGGCGAGGTCTACGTGAAGAAGATTCCGTCCATGAAGGTGACCGACATCGCCCGCGTGGTCGCCCCGGACGCCAGGACCGAGGTGATCGGCATCCGACCCGGCGAGAAGATCCACGAGCAGATGGTCGGGGTCGAGGACGCGCCCTTCACCTTCGAGTACGACGAACACTTCAAGATCCTGCCCAACCTCAACGGCTGGGGCTCGGACAGCGCGCGCATCAAGGACGGACGGAAGGTTTCGGACACCTTCATCTATTCCAGCGACCGCAACACCGAATGGATGAGCGACGACGCCCTGCAGGCCTGGATCGACGCGAACCGCGACAAGATCGGCGCGATCTGATGATTCCCTACGGCCGCCAGGACATCTCCGAGGCCGACATCGCGGCCGTGACCGAGGTGCTGCGCTCGGACTTCCTGACGCAGGGGCCGGCCGTGCCGCGGTTCGAGGAGGCGCTGGCCGCGCGCGTGGGCGCGGCGCACGGCGTGGCGGTCAACTCGGCCACCTCGGCGCTGCACGTGGCGGTCGCGGCGCTGGGGCTGGGTCCGGGCGATCTGCTGTGGACCTCGCCCGTCACCTTCGTCGCCTCGGCCAATTGCGCGCGCTACTGCGGCGCGGACGTCGACTTTGTCGAGATCGACCCCGGCACCTTCAACATGAGCGCCGACGCCCTCGAGGCCAAGCTAGCCCGCGCCAGCGCCGAGGGTCGGCTGCCCAAGGTCATCGTGCCTGTGCACATGGCCGGGCAATCGCCCGACGCGGCACGGATCGCCGAGCTTGCCCGCGCCCACGGCGTGCGCATCGTCGAGGATGCCAGCCACGCGATCGGTGCCTCCTACCGCGGCGCACCCGTCGGCGATTGCGCGCATTCCGACATAACCGTCTTCAGCTTCCACCCGGTCAAGATCATCACCACCGCCGAGGGCGGCCTCGCCACCACGCAGGACCCGGCGCTGGCGGACCGCATGGCGCTTCTGCGCAGCCACGGCATCACCCGCGACCCGGCCGCGATGACCGGCGAAAGCGACGGCGCGTGGTACTACCAGCAGATCGAGCTGGGCTGGAACTACCGCATGACCGAGATGCAGGCCGCGCTCGGACTCAGCCAGCTGTCGCGCCTGGATGCCTTCGTCGACCGCCGCCGCGCATTGGCCGATCGCTACGACGCGCTGCTTGCCGACCTGCCGCTGCGCCGTCCGGAGCGGCTGGAAGACGCGGAGTCTGCCTGGCATCTCTACGTCGTGCAACTGGACGATGCCGCGCGGCACCGCGCGGTCTTCGACGCGCTGCGCGAGGCCGGGATCGGCGTCAACCTGCACTACATCCCGGTGCACACGCAGCCCTATTACCGCGCGCTCGGTTTCTCCGACGGCGACTTTTCGGTGGCCGAGGATTACTACAGCCGCGCGATCTCGATCCCGCTGCACGCCCGCCTGACCGAGGACGAGCAGGACCGCGTCGTCGCCGCCCTGGCCGAGGCGCTGGCTTGAGCGTTTGCGTCATCCCCGCCCGCGGCGGGTCCAAGCGGATCCCGCGCAAGAACATCCGCCCGTTCCTGGGCCTGCCGATGATCGGCTGGTCGATCCGGGTCGCGCAAGAATCCGGCCTGTTCGACCGCATCGTGATCAGCACCGACGATCCCGCGATCGCCGAGGTGGCTCGGGCGCAGGGCGCCGAGGTGCCGTTC
>NZ_JBELMH010000118.1:0-6822 GCF_042096055.1 Citreimonas sp.
CTGGACCCGGTGATGGTCGCCAAGTCCGGCGATGCCCTGCTGGCCGGAGAGGCCGAGGCGGCGCTGATCGAGACCCTGCTGCCACGCGCCGACGTGCTGACGCCGAACCTGCCCGAAGCCGCCCGCCTGCTGGGACGCGAAGCCGCCCGCGACGCCGAGGAGACGGTGGCGCAGGGGCGCGCGCTGCTGGCCTTGGGCGCGCGGACAGTGGTGATGAAGGGCGGTCACGCCGAGGGCGCGACCTGCATCGACCGGCTGGTGACGGTCGACGGACTCGTGGCGATGGAGCAGCCGCGGCTGGCCACGCGCAACACCCACGGCACCGGATGCAGCCTGTCCTCGGCCATCGCGGCCGAACTGGCGAAGGGCGCCGGCGTCGAGGCGGCCGTGCGGCGGGCGCAGGCCTGGCTGCACGGCGCGATTGCCGCGGCGGACGGGCTGGGCATCGGCGGCGGCCACGGCCCTGTGCACCATTTCCACGAGGTCTGGACATGAAGGCGCGGGTCCTCGGCGCCGGCGTCGCTGGCCTTTGTGTCGCCACGGAACTTGTCGCGCGCGGGTGTGCAGTCACGGTGTTCGACGCGGCGCCCCGGCCCGGACCGCACGGCTGTTCGTGGTGGGCCGGCGGGATGCTGGCCCCGTTCTGCGAGGGAGAGACGGCCGAGGAACCGGTCGTCCAGCTGGGCCAGGAGGCCGCCGACTGGTGGGAACGGCAGGGTGTAACGGTCGCGCGGTGCGGCACGCTCGTCGTCGCCCTCGGCCGCGACCGGCGCGAGCTCGACCGCTTTGCACGGCGCGTCGCCAAGCACGAGAGACTTGACGGCGACGCCCTTGCCGCGCTCGAGCCGGACCTCGCCGGCCGGTTCGACCGCGCGCTGCACGTCGCGGCCGAGGCGCATCTCGATCCCCGCGCGGCGCTGGCGCACCTGCGCGACCGGCTGGAAGCGGACGGCGTGACTTTCGTTGCCGAACCCGGGCGCCCCGACGGCCTGACCTTCGACTGCCGCGGGCTGGCGGCGCGGGACGTGCTGCCGGACCTGCGCGGGGTGAAAGGCGAGATGGCCATGCTGCGCAGCCGCGACATCCGCCTGTCGCGCCCGGTCCGGCTGCTGCACCCACGCTTCCCGCTCTACGTCGTGCCCCGCGCGGACGGGCTGTTCATGCTGGGGGCGACCCAGATCGAAAGCGACGACCGCCGGCGCAGCGTCCGCTCGGTCCTCGAACTGCTGTCGGCCGCCTACGCGCTGCACCCGGCCTTCGGCGAGGCCGAGCTGGTCGAGATCGGCGTCGACGCCCGCCCCGCCTTTCCCGACAACCTGCCACGCCTGACGCGGCAGGGCGACACCATCCACGTCAACGGCCTCTTCCGCCACGGCTTCCTGCTGGCGCCCGCGCTGGCGCGCATGGCGGCCGATGCGGCGCTCGATGGCACCATACCGGAGTTGATGCATGAAGATCACGGTTAACGGCACCGCGACCGAGGTTCGGGCCGATACGCTCGCCGCCGCGCTTGACGAGCTTGGCTACGGCGACGCGAAGGTGGCCACCGCCCTCAACGAAAGCTTCGTGCCCGCCGCCGCGCGCGAGCAGACGGCGCTGTCCACCGGCGACCGGATCGAGATCGTCGCGCCCAGACAGGGAGGCTGAGATGCAGCTTTTCCGAACCGAGATCGCCTCGCGCCTGATGCTCGGCACGGCGCAATACCCATCGCCCAGCGTGCTGGCGGAGGCGTTCCGCCGTTCGGGCGCCGGCATCGCCACCGTCTCGGTCCGGCGCGAGGCGGGCGGCGAACGGGCCGGCGCCGCGTTCTGGGACCTGGTGCGCGAGTTGGGCGTGACGGTCCTGCCCAACACCGCCGGCTGCCATTCCGTGCGCGAGGCGGTGACAACGGCTCAGATGGCGCGCGAGCTGTTCGACACGCCCTGGATCAAGCTCGAGGTGATCGGCCACACAGACACGCTGCAGCCCGACCCGTTCGGACTGGTCGAGGCGGCGCGCATCCTGACCGACGAGGGCTTCGAGGTCTTCCCCTACACGACCGAGGACGTGGTGCTGGCCGGCCGCCTGCTGGATGCGGGCTGCGAGGTCCTGATGCCCTGGGGCGCGCCCATCGGGACCGGGCTGGGGCTGACGAACGTCTACGGGCTGCGCACCCTGCGTGCGCAGTTCCCCGACGTGCCGATGGTGGTCGACGCAGGCCTCGGCCTGCCCAGCCAGGCGGCGATGGCGATGGAGATGGGCTTCGACGCGGTGCTGCTGAACACCGCCGTCGCGAGGGCCGGCGACCCGGCGGCGATGGCCGAGGGCTTCGCCAAGGCGGTCGAGGCCGGGCGGCTGGCGTACCAGGCCGACCCGATGGAGCCGCGCGACATGGCCGCGCCCTCGACCCCGGTCATCGGACGGGCGTTCCTCGAATGAGTCTCGACAGGTTCTACCCGATCTTCGACTCGGTCGGCTGGCTGCGGCGCGCCCTGCCGCTGGGCGTCAGGCTGGTCCAGCTGCGGATCAAGGACATGCCCGAGGCGGACCTGCGCCCGGTGGTGGCACGCGCGCAGGCGCTGTGCCGGTCGCAGGGCGCCGTACTGGTCGTGAACGACCACTGGCGCGTCGCCATCGACGAGGGCTGCGACTGGGTGCATCTGGGGCAGGAAGATCTGGACGAGGCCGACCTGCCCGCGATCCGCCGCGCCGGGATCAAGCTGGGGATCAGCACGCACGACCACGCCGAACTCGACCGCGCGCTGGCGCTCTCGCCCGACTACGTGGCGCTCGGCCCGGTCTATCCGACGATCCTCAAGAAGATGAAGTGGGAGCAGCAGGGCCTGGACCGCGTGACCGAATGGAAGCGGCTGGTGGGCGGCCTGCCGCTGGTGGCCATCGGGGGGATGACGCCAGACCGCGCGCTAGGGGCCTTCGCCGCCGGCGCCGACATCGTCTCGGCCGTCACCGACATCACGCTGAACGACGACCCCGAGGCACGCGTGCGCCAATGGATCGAGGCAACGCGATGAACCGCTACGCCCGTCAGATCGCCGTGCCGGAATTCGGACCCGAGGGACAGGCGCGCCTGCGCGCCGCGCATGTGCTGGTCGTGGGCGCGGGCGGGCTGGCCGCGCCGGTGCTGCAATATCTCGGCGGCGCGGGCGTGGGGCGAATCCGGCTGGTCGACCCCGACCGGGTCGACGTGACGAACCTGCATCGCCAGACGCTGTTTCGCGAGGCCGATCTCGGCTGCCGCAAGGCCGAAGCCGCCGCTGCCTCGATCACCGCGCTGAATCCCGAGTGCTGGCTCGAGCCGGTCGTCGCGGCGCTCGACCCGTCCAATACCGACGCGCTCTGCGCCGGCGTCGATCTTGTGCTCGACTGCGCCGACAGCTTCGCGGCCAGCTACATCCTGTCGGACACGTGCCACGCCGCCGGTGTGCCCTTGGTCAGTGCGTCGGTCATCGGGCTCGAGGGCTATTCCGGCGCCTTCTGCGGCGACGCGCCCAGCCTGCGGGCTGTGTTTCCGGACCTGCCGCAGCGGATGGGATCCTGCGCCGAGGACGGCGTGCTGGGGCCGGTCGTCGGCATGGTCGGGTCGATCCAGGCGCAGATGGCGGTGGCCGTGCTGGCCGGCATCGCCCCGTCACCGCTGGGCCGCCTCGTCACCGTCGACGGGCGCAGCTTCCGCTTCGGCGGCTTCAGCTTCGACGGCGCGTCCGAGCCCGGGCACCACCCCCGTTTCCTCGCCCCGTCCGAGATCGCCGAGAGCGACTTCGTCGTCGACCTGAGGGCCGAGGACGAGGCGCCGCTGGTGCGCCCGACCGCCCGCCGCCTGCCCGTCACCGCCTTCGGGCCGGACGGCCCCGTCCCCGCCACCGGCCAGCGCGCCGTGCTCTGCTGCCGTTCAGGGCAGCGGTCGTGGGCGGCCGCCGAACGTCTAGCCGCCGTCTGGGACGGAGAAATTTGCCTTGTCGCCCTCGGCGACACAACCGGAGAGACCCGATGAAGACCACCCTCGCCGCCCTCGCCCTTCTCGCCGCGACGCAAGCCGCCGCGCAAGATCGGATGACACTCGTGCTCGACTGGTTCGTGAACCCCGATCACGGGCCCATCGTCATCGCCGACGAGCAAGGCTACTTCGCCGAGGCGGGGCTTGAGGTCGAGGTGATCGCCCCGGCCGATCCCGCCGATCCGCCCAAGATGGCCGCCGCCGGGCGCGCCGATCTCGCCATCTCGTACCAGCCGCAGCTGCACCTGCAGGTCGCCGAGGGCATGCCGCTGATCCGCGTCGGCACGCTGGTGGCCACGCCGCTCAACTGCCTTCTGGTGCTGGAGGACGGGCCGGTCGCGGAGATCGCGGACCTGAAGGGCCGCAAGATCGGCTTCTCGGTCGCCGGAGTCGAAGAGGCGCTGCTGTCCGAAATGCTGGGCCGGGCCGGCCTCGGCATGGCGAATGTCGAGCTGGTCAACGTCAACTGGTCGTTGTCGCCCGCGCTGATGTCGGGCCAGGTCGACGCCGTGATCGGCGCCTTCCGCAACTTCGAGCTGAACCAGATGGCTATCGAAGGCGTCGCCGGCCGCTGCTTCTACCCCGAGGAGGAAGGCGTGCCGACCTATGACGAGCTGATCTACGTCGCCAACCCTCAGACGATGGATGCGGACATGATCCGCCGCTTCCTTTCGGCAACCGAGAAGGCGACGCAGTTCATCGTGAACCACCCGCAGGAAAGTTGGGAGATCTTCGCCGGCACCTCGGCCGAGCTGCGGGACGAGCTGAACGAACGCGCCTGGGCCGACACGATCCCGCGCTTCGCCCTGCGCCCCGAGGCGCTGGACCAGGGCCGCTACGCCCGGTTCGAGGCATTCCTTGCCGAGGCGGGGCTGGTCGAAGGCACGCGCCCCGTCTCGGATCTGGCCGTCGATCTGGGCGCGCAATGAGCGACGCCGAGGCTTTCCCGCCCTGGCACGCGGCCTGCCCGCGCCACCAGAACGCGGCGCGAGGGCGAGTCGGGTGCACGGGCCTTTCGGGATGAGCACCGCCCCGGCGCTGCGCCTGTCGGGGAGCGCGACGATCGGTGGCGTGCCAATCTTCGGCACGCTGACGCTCGATGCGCCGGCGGGGGAATGGATCTGCCTGCTCGGCCCTTCCGGCGTGGGCAAGTCGACGCTGCTGCGTCTTCTGGGCGGGATCGGCGACGAGGTCGCCTTCGACGGCATCGCGGCGGCGGATGACGGCGCGCCGCTGGACGGCCGCATCGCCCTGATGGCGCAGGGCGACCTGCTGATGCCCTGGCTCGACGCGGTCCGCAACGTGACCCTGGGCGCCCGGTTGCGCGGCGACGCGGGGCGGCGCGACCGGGCCCGCGCGCTGCTGGAGCGTGTCGGGCTCGGCGCTCACGCGGACAAGCGCCCGCACGCGCTGTCGGGCGGCCAGCGGCAGCGGGTCGCGCTTGCCCGCACGCTGATGGAGGATCGGCCGGTGGTGCTGCTGGACGAGCCGTTCTCGGCCCTCGATGCACGCGCGCGGGCGCAGATGCAGGACCTGGCGGCCGAACTGCTGGCCGGGCGCACCGTGGTGCACGTCACCCACGACGCCGCCGAAGCCGCGCGGCTGGGGCACCACGTGTTGCTGATGACGCGCGCCGGCATCACTGCCGAGGCGCCGCCGGACACGCCGACGCCCCGGCCCTTCGATGCGCCCGACACGCTTGCCTTCCAGGGCCGCCTGCTGCGCCTGCTGATGGAGGCGCAATGACGCGCGTTGCCACCCTCGCGGGCATCACGGCCCTCGCCCTGCTGGCGTGGAAGGCGCTGGTGGTGGCCTTCGCCCTGCCCCGGTTCATCCTGCCTGGTCCCGGTCTCGTCTTCGGCACCCTCTGGACCAGCCGCGCGCTGATCGCCGAGCACGCCCTCGTCACCATGACCGAGGTGCTGCTGGGCCTCGGCCTCGGCGCGGCGCTGGGCTTCGCCACGGCGATCGCGATGGCGGCGTCGCCGGTTGCGCGCGCGCTGCTGCGGCCGACGCTGGTCTTCAGCCAAGCCGTGCCGGTCTTCGCGCTGGCGCCGATCCTGACGCTCTGGCTGGGCTACGGGTTGTGGTCCAAGGTCGCGATGGCGCTGCTGATCATCTATTTTCCCGTGACTTCCGCCTTTTTCGACGCGCTGATGCGCACGCCGCCCGGCTGGCTCGAGCTTGCGCGCGTGATGAACGCCACGCCCGGCCGCATCCTGTGGCGCATCCGGGTGCCCGCGGCGATGCCCGGCTTCGCCTCGGGCCTTCGGCTCGCCGCCGTCTACGCCCCCATCGGCGCGATCATCGGCGAATGGGTGGGCGCGTCGCGCGGGCTCGGCTACCTCATGCTGCTGGCGAACGGCCGGGCGAAGATCGACCTGATGTTCGCCGCGCTGATCGTCCTCGCGATCCTGACGCTGCTGCTGCACGCGGCGGTCGACGCGGCCTGCCGGCGGATTTGGGGAAGCTGACTGACGGAAGCGGGGAACGCGTGGCCGGTCAGGCGTCCAGCAGCTTCTTGCGCGCGGCGTAGTCGTCGGCGTCGATCTCGCCTTTGGCGAAGCGCATGTCCAGTTCCGCGCGGGCCGAGCCGTTGCCGCCACGCGGCGCGCCGCCCTCGTGCTGGCGCGAGAACCAGATCACCCCGGCGACGACGAGACCGAGCACGATGAGCCACAGCACCGGCCCGAACATCATGCCGACGCCATGGCCGTAGCTCCAATCCATGTAGCCGTAGCGTTCGGGATCAGCCCAGGCGGGCGTTGCAATCAGGGTGGCGGCGATAATTCCTCGGATCACGGGACCCTCCATCGGTCTAAGGTAC
>NZ_JBELMH010000119.1:0-6759 GCF_042096055.1 Citreimonas sp.
CGCATCCCGCGCGATCCCGCACCCGTTGATCCCGCCACCGATCACGAAAAGGTCGTCGGCTTGGCGGGCGGCGCCGCCGCCGCTGGTCGTCTGCGTCTTCTCTGCCATGGCCCATCCTCCTGGCTTCGATGATCAAATCATAACATGATCGATGCGCGCAATTGAAAGGTTCAGCTTCGTTTCTGTTCGATTTGCCGCCTCGCGATGCGCTTTTCGTCATTGCGGTTGCAGATGCGGCAGCGGCGGCACACCTTTCGGTCCATGACGCAGCCCCTTTTCGCATTCGGCGACATCCATGGTCAGCGCGCGGCTCTCGACACCGCGCTCGACCGCCTCGGGTCGGACCCCGAAGCCGCACCGATCGTCTTCGTCGGTGATTACATAGACCGCGGACCCGATTCGGCAGGGGTCGTCGCACGGCTGATGGCCGCTCAGGCCGCCGGCGCGCCTTGGATCTGCCTTCAGGGCAACCACGACACCTTCCTGCCCGAATTTCTGGCAGGCCCGGAACCGGATGCCGAGCATCTATGGATCGGCCTGCGCTGGATGGGCGAGGGCGTCGGCGGGCGGCAGACGCTGGAATCCTACGGAGTCGACGCCGACCCGCGCCGGCCGGTCTCGGCGCTGCTCGAGGATGCGCGCGCAGCGGTGCCCCCGGACCACGCCGAGTGGCTGCGCGGCCTGCCGCGGATTCATGTCACCGACGACCACGTGTTCGTGCATGCCGGCATCCGCCCGCGCGTGCCGCTGGATGCGCAGGACCCCGAGGACCTGATCTGGATCCGCGATGCGTTCCTGACCGACCCGACCGATCACGGGCGCCTCGTCGTGCACGGCCATACGCCCGGCCAACGGGTCGAGCTGTTCCCCAACCGGCTGAACCTGGACGGCGGCGCGGGCTACGGCCGCCCGCTCGAACCGGTGCGCCTACTCGGCCGCGCGGTCACCGTGATCGGCCGCGACGGCGATCGACCGCTTTAGCGTGCGCCAGGCGTCGTATTGCGCCAAGAACACCTCGCCCGTGAGGTCGTCCAGGAAATCCGTCCGCTTCAGCCGGTCCATCACCGGGCCCTTCACCTCGGACAGGTGCAGGACCAGACCCATGTCCCGCAGGCGCCGGTTCAGTTCTTCGAGCGTTTCCAGCGCGCTCATGTCGATCTCGTTCACCGCGGCGCAGTGCAGGACCACGTGGCGCAGGGCCGGATCCCGCGTCACGCGGTCTAGGATGTAGTCCTCGAGGAAACGGGCATTGGCGAAATACAGGCTTTCGTCGATCCGCAGGGTGACGATCTGGGGCATCGTCTCGACGTCGTGGCGGTGGATGTTGCGGAAGTGCTGCGTCCCGGGCACCAGCCCCTCTTCGGCGATGTGGGGGCGCGACGTCTTGTAGAGGTGCAGCGCGATCGACAACAGCACACCGGCCGAGACGCCGACCTCGACCCCGAAAGCCAGAGTCAGCACGATCGTGCCGGCAACGGCGGCGAAGTCGACGCGCGAATAGCCCCAAGCGCGGCGCAGGATCGACAGGTCGACGAGGCCAAGCACCGCGACGATGATCGTCGCGGCCAGCGTCGCCTGCGGCAGGAAGTACAGCAGCGGTGTCAAGGCGAGCGCGGCGACGAGGATGCCAATGGCGGTGAACGCGCCCGCGGCGGGCGTCTCGGCCCCGGCGTCGAAGTTGACGACCGAGCGGGCGAAGCCGCCGGTGACGGGGAAGCCGCCCGACACCGACGCCGCGATATTCGCGGAGCCGAGGCCGATAAGCTCCTGATCGGGGCGGATGCGCTGGCGCCGCTTGGCCGCCAGCGTCTGCGCGACCGAGACGGATTCGACGAAGCCGATGATCGAGATCAGCAGCGCGGACAGGAACAGCTGCCCCCACAGACTTGGGTCGAGGCTGGGGATTCCCATCGGCGGCAGGCCGGTCGGCACGGTGCCCACGATGCGCACCCCGGCGTCCTGCAGGGACAGCGCCCAGGTGACCAGCGTGGTCGCCGCCACGGCGAGGACCGGGCCGGCCTTGGTCACGATGTCCGCCGCGCGGGGCGACAGGCCGAGGCGGCGCAGAAGGGGCTTCAGCCCACGCCGCACCCAGAACAGGAACGCGAGCGCGGAGATGCCAAGCACGACCGTCGGCAGGTTGATGCCGCCGAGATGCGCGCCGAGGCTGCCCACCAACATCACCAGCGTGTGGCCATGCGCCTCAATCCCGAGGATGTGCTTGAGCTGGCTGGCGGCGATCAGGATGCCCGACGCGGTGATGAATCCGGCGATAACCGGGTGGCTGAGGAAATTCGCCAGCGCGCCCAGACGCAGCACGCCCATCGCGGTCAGGATCAGGCCCGACATCAGCGCCAGCGCACCGGCCGCCAGCGCGATCTGCGCCGGATCGTCCAGGCCTAGCGTCCCGATCGCCGCCGCGGTCATCAGCGACACGACCGCCACGGGCCCCACGGCCAGCGTGCGTGAGGTGCCGAAGATCGCGTAGGCCACCAGCGGCAGGATCGAGGCGTACAGCCCCATCTCCGGCGGCAGGCCCGCCAGCAGCGCGTAGGCCAGCGACTGGGGGATCAGCATGATCGTGACGATCACCGCCGCCAGCAGGTCCGCCCCCGCCATGCGCCGGTCATAGGCGCGTCCCCATTCGAGGATGGGCAGGTAGCGGGCGAGGGGCTGCATGGCGTGTCCTAGCAATCGGTCATCGCGCAGGTGGCGCCACCCCTACATATTCCGATTTTTGAATAATACAAGCGCGGCGGTTGCGCCCTTGGGCCAGGGGCGACGCGGCCAGACACCGCGCCGCCCATGCTTTCGTCAGCCGCAGCGGGCGAATGCAGAGGCCGCCGCGCGCAGAAGATCTGCGTAGAAGCCCGGCCCGGGCTCGATGTCGGCGCCCAGCGGGTCCAAGATCATGGTCTCGACATCGACGCCTTCGAACACCGCGGCGATGAGGTCCGGATCGTATTGCGGCTCGGCCACGGCGCAGGTGATGTCCCTGTCGCGGATCACGTCGCGGATTTCGGCCAGACGCGCGGCGCTGGGGCTGGCGTTGTCGGCCAGAGCCAGCGCGCCCGCAGCCTGCAGGTCGAAGCGCGCCTCGAAATACTGGAACGCGTCGTGGAAAACCACGAAGCGCAGATCCTCGGCATCGGCAAGCTGGGCGGCGATCTCCGCTTCGACCTCGGCGATCGCGGCCTGTGCGGTGTCGGCGTTGGCGCGGTAGGTCTCGGCGTTCGCGGGGTCCTGTTCCGCCAACGTCTCGGCGATGGCGTCGAGCCAGATGATCGCGTTGCGGGGGTCCAGCCACGCATGCGGGTCGGCGCCCGAGTGATCGTGCCCGTGGTCGTGATCCTCGTGCGCATGCGCGTCGTGGCCGTGGTCGTCGGCGCCGTGCGCGTCGTCGTCATGCGTGTCGCCATGATCGTCTTCACCATGCGCGTCGCCGAACAGCGCGTTCTCGCGGAAGGCCAGGATGGTGGTCCCCGGCACGTCGATCAGCGGCAGGCTGACCGCGTCCGCCGCAAGGCTTTCGATGCTCGACGCGACCGACGGCGTCAGGGCCTCGCCGATCCAGACCACCACGTCGGCGTCGTCCAGGGCGCCTGCCTCGGACGGACGCATCGAATGGCCGTGCGGGTCCGCGCCGCTGGGCAACAGCAGGTCGGGCTCGCCCACGCCCTCCATCACCTGAAGGACCAGCGCATGCACCGGCGTGATGTCGGTCACGACGCGCGGTACGTCCGCGCGCGCCGGCAGGCCAAGGGTGGCGCAGGCGGCGAGCATGGCGCAGAAAGGGGTGAGGCGGGTCATGGACAGTCGCTCCGAATGTGATTATATAACATTACATCTTCCTAGAGGACCAAAGATGACCGCGCAACCCATGCCGAGCACCGGATTTGCACGCCACGATCACGGCACCTGCATCGAGGACAGCCTTGCCGCGGCCGAGGCCGCCTGCGCGCAGGCCCGCTTGCAGCTGACGCCCGTGCGCCGCCGCGTGCTCGAGATCCTGCTCGAGGCGCATCGCGCCATGGGCGCCTACGACATCCTCGAAAGACTGCGCGCCGAGGGGCTGGGCTCGCAGCCGCCGGTCGCCTACCGCGCGCTGGATTTCCTCACCGCCAACGGCTTCGCCCACCGGATCGAGCGCCTGAACGCCTTCATCGCCTGCGCCGGGCTTGAGGCCGGGCATGCGCCCGCCTTCCTGATCTGCCGCGCCTGCAACCGCGTGGCCGAGGCCGAGATTCCACCCGACGCGGGCGAGTTGGGGCGCGCCGCCGACCGCGCGGGCTTCGTCATCGAACGCACGGTGCGCGAGGCGACCGGCTTGTGCCCCGCCTGCGTCGAGGCAGAGCCCGCATGAGCGCGCTGATCGAGACCCACGGCCTGACCCTGCGCTACGGCGACCAGACCGTTCTGCGCGACGTCGATTTCGCCATCCAGCCCGCAGAGATCGTCACCGTCGTCGGACCGAACGGATCGGGCAAGTCGTCGCTGATGCGCGCGTTGATCGGCGGGCTGAAGCCGGCGTCGGGGCGCGTGACGCGGGCGCGGGGGCTGCGCGTCGGCTACGTGCCGCAAAAGCTGGTGCTGGACCGCACGCTGCCGATCACGGTGCGGCGCTTCCTGTCCCTGCCCCGCCGCGTCAGCGACGACGCGGCGCGTGCGGCGCTGGCCCGCGCGGGCGCGGCCGGAACCGGACAGCAGCAGCTTGCCACCCTGTCGGGCGGGCAGTTCCAGCGCGTGCTGCTGGCGCGCGCGCTGCTCGACCGTCCGCAACTTCTGATTCTGGACGAGGCGACCGCGGGCCTGGACCAGCCCGGCGCGGCCGCGTTCTATCGCCTGATCGAGGACGTCCGGCGCGAGACCGGCTGTGCGGTGCTGATGGTCAGTCACGACTTGCACGTTGTGATGAGCGCATCCGACCGCGTGATCTGCCTCAACGGCCATGTCTGCTGCGAGGGCACGCCCCAGGTCGTGTCCGAGGCGCCGGTCTATCGCGCGCTCTTCGGCGAGGGCACGCGCGGGGCGCTGGCGCTGTACCGCCACCACCACGATCACCACCACCACGGGCACGGGCATGCGCGCGAGCATCCGCCTGCGGGTGCGGCGCCGGACGACCACGCCCACCCGGAACGGACGGACGCCTGATGCTGGACGATTTCCTGATCCGGGCCGCCTTGGCGGGCATCGGCGCAGCACTGGCTGCGGCACCGCTGGGCTGCTTCGTCGTGTGGCGGCGCATGGCCTATTTCGGCGACGCCACCGCGCATGCCGCGATCCTGGGCGTCGCGCTGGCGCTGGCGCTCTCGATAAGCGTCTTCGCCGGGGCGCTCGCCGTCGCGCTGGTGATGGGCCTCGCGGTCTCGACCCTGTCGGCGCGGGACCACGCGGTCGACACGCTGCTGGGCGTGATGGCGCACTCAGCGCTGGCTTTCGGGCTGGTCGCGGCCAGCTTCCTGACGAACGTCCGGATCGACCTGATGGCCTACCTTTTCGGAGACATCCTGGCCGTCTCGCACACCGACCTGGCCGTGATCTGGGGCGGCGCGGCGCTGGTGCTGGCGCTCGTCGCGTGGCGCTGGCAGGCGATGCTGACCGCCACGCTGAACCCCGAGCTTGCGCGCGCCGCGGGCATCGATCCCAGGCGAGAGCAGCTGGTCCTGACGTTGGCACTGGCGCTGGTCGTCGCAGTGGCGATCAAGGTTGTGGGTGCGCTGCTGATCACGGCGCTTCTGATCATCCCGGCCGCATCGGCCCGCCCCTTCGCCCGCACGCCCGAGGCAATGGCCCTGCTGGCCGTGGGCGTCGGCATTGCGGCGGCCCTGGCGGGCTTGGGCGCATCGCTCAACTTCGACACGCCAGCGGGACCCAGCATCGTCGCGGCCGCAGCCGTGGGCTTTGCGCTGTCGACGGCGATCACGGCCTTCCGCCGCAACTAGACGCGAACGCAAAACGCCGCCCCGAGGGGCGGCGTTTGGTATCGGTCGACCGGAAGGCGGGCTTCAGAAGCCGAGGCCCTCGTACTTCTTCTTGAAGCGCGAGACGCGGCCGCCCTGGTCCATCAGGCGCGAGCTGCCGCCGGTCCAGGCCGGGTGCACGGTCGGGTCGATGTCCAGCGTCAGGGTGTCGCCTTCCTTGCCCCACGTGGTGCGGGTCTGGAATTCGGTCCCGTCGGTCATCTTGACCGTGACGGTGTGATAGTTCGGGTGGATGTCCTTTTTCATGCCAAAGGCTCCTTACGACTCGGCGCTTGCGCGCGGCTTGTAGGTGTTGTCCTCGGCGATACGGGCCGACTTGCCCCGGCGCGCGCGCAGGTAGTACAGCTTGGCGCGGCGGACGCGGCCGCGGCGGACCACCTCGATGTGTTCGATGTTCGTCGAGTACAGCGGGAACACACGCTCCACGCCCTCGCCGAACGAGATCTTGCGGACGGTGAACGATCCGGCGATGCCCTCGCCGTTCTTGCGGCTGATGCAAACGCCTTCGTAGTTCTGCACACGGGTGCGCGTGCCTTCGGTCACCTTGTAGCCGACGCGGATGGTGTCGCCGGCCTTGAAGTCGGGGATCGTCTTCCCCAGCGAGGCGATCTGTTCTGCCTCGATCTGTGCGATCAGGTTCATCTGACCATCTCCTAACTGCTCGCGGTTGGTCCGCGAAGGTTTGCCTTGTCCCAGAGCTCCGGGTCGTTGGCCGGGTCCGCAGATGCGCCCGCCGGAGAGTTCGAACCGCGTTTCCTTGCCGATCCGCCCGCGGCCC
>NZ_JBELMH010000120.1:0-6655 GCF_042096055.1 Citreimonas sp.
GGCGACTGCTACGACCGTTTCCTGTGCCGGATGGAGGAGATGCGCCAGTCGGTCTCGATCATCAAGCAGGCGATCGACAAGCTGCGCGCCGAAGGCCCGGGCGAGATCCTCGCGCGTGGAAAGATCACGCCGCCCAAGCGCGGCGACATGAAGACCTCGATGGAAGCACTGATCCATCACTTCAAGCTGTATACCGAGGGCTTCCACGTGCCCGAGGGCGAGGTCTATGCCGCCGTCGAGGCGCCCAAGGGCGAGTTCGGCGTCTACCTGGTCGCCGACGGCACCAACAAGCCCTACCGCGCCAAGCTGCGCGCGCCGGGCTACCTGCACCTGCAGGCGATGGATCACATTTCCAAGGGCCACCAGCTGGCCGACGTGGCGGCCATCATCGGCACCATGGATATCGTTTTCGGAGAGGTCGACCGATGAAGAAGTACCTGGCGCTTGCCGCGCTGCCCCTGATCGCCGCCTGCGCGCTGCCGCCCGAGGGCGTGTCCGAGCAGAACCTGGCCGCCTTCGACACGGCCGTGGCCTCGATCGGCTGCGATCTCGCCTCCGAGGCGGATTACCAGGCGGTCGGCCTGCAGACCGGCATCGCGCGCGCCAAGCTGTCCGAGATCGCCGCCTACCGGGTGTCGACCGAGCAGGCCGTGCGCCTGTCGAACGGCGGCGTGCGCCTGGTGACCGGGTCCTGCACGCCGGCGCCCGCGCCCGCGGCACCGGCCGAGACGCCCGCCGCCGACGCCTGACGCGGCCCGCCCCACACGAACATGCGCCCGGACCGTCCGGGCAAGACGAAGGGTCACCCCATGCTGCGACGTCTGCATCCCGACCAGCCCGAAAGCTTCGCCTTCACGCCCGACAACCACGCGTGGGCCGAGGCGCAGATCACCAAGTATCCCGCCGGTCGCCAGGCCAGCGCGATCATCCCGCTGCTGTGGCGCGCACAGGAGCAGGAGGGCTGGCTGACCCGCCCGGCGATCGAACACGTGGCCGAGATGCTCGACATGTCCTACATGCGCGCGCTCGAAGTGGCGACGTTCTACTTCATGTTCCAGCTGCAACCTGTTGGTAACGTTGCGCATATCCAGATCTGCGGCACCACGTCTTGCATGATCTGCGGCGCCGAGGACCTGATCGCCGTCTGCCGCGACAAGATCGCGAAGAAGGCGCACCAGCTCTCGGCAGACGGCAAGTTCTCGTGGGAGGAGGTCGAGTGCCTCGGTGCCTGCGCGAACGCGCCGATGGCCCAGATCGGCAAGGATTACTACGAGGACCTGACCGCCGAAAGCCTCGGGTCGCTGATCGACCGGCTGGCCAAGGGCGAGGTGCCCACGCCCGGCAGCCAGACCGGACGCTTCGCGTCGGAACCCGCGTCGGGCTTGACCTCGCTGACCGAGTTCACAAACGCGTCGATCAAGTACAACGGCTCGGTCCAGCGGGCGGTCGACCTGAACGACACGGTCAAGCGCATCGACGGCACCGAAGAGCCGCTGCGCGCGCCCTGGGGCGACCAGTCCGGCCGCCGCGGCGGCGGCGAGGGCAAGCGCGGCCCCGAGCTATCCGACGGCCATCCGATCGACGAGACCGGCATCGACAAGCGCGAACCGGTGGCCAAGGCGACCGGCTGGCCGGACGAGGACAAGCCCGCCAAGGCGGCCGAGGCCGAGGGGGCCGCGCATCCGCAGCCGCACGGCCTGACGACGCCGCGCGACGGCAAGGCCGACGACCTGACCAGGCTTTCTGGCGTCGACGCCCAGACCGAAAGCGCGCTGCACGAGCTGGGCCTCTACCACTACGACCAGTTCGCGGCGTTGTCCCCGGGCGAGGTGACGTGGCTCGACGCCCATCTGGACGGCGATGCACCGGCCAGCCGCGGCGAATGGGTCGCACAGGCCAAGGCCCTGCTTTCAGGGGACAAGACGGACTGAGCCCGACGTGCTAGAACGACCCTGTCACAGTCTTGGGGAGAGATCCGATGAATGACGACAGGGGCGGTTTCGACTGCACGACGGGAAGCTGGGCGCTGGCGGTCGGCGCGGGGGGCCTGACCTTCGTGCTTCTGATGGTGCTGGGGGATTGGCGCTTTTTCGGCGCGGTGTTCATCGCGGCGGTGGTGACGGTGGGCCTCGGCGTGCTGTGCCAACTGGTGTTCTGCGGCGGCACGGGCAGCAAGGGCTGGCTGAAGGCCACGCCGCCGGCCGATCCAGCGGAGACCTCGATCACCTACGCGCATGCCAGGCGCCAGGCCGAAGCGCGGGGCGAGACGCCGCCCGCCGGTCCCGTCGAGGCGACGTCGCCCGCCGGTGCGTCGGTGCTGACACCGTCGTCTTCGCTGAAGACCGACAAGACCCCGTCCACCGCCCCGGCCGATGAGGCAAAGCCCTCCGCGGCGCCCGCCGAAGCGGAAAAGCCCCGTGAACCGGCCCAGCCGGTCCCGCCCTCGGATCCCGTTCCCGCCAGCACGCCCGCCCCGGGCGCAGCGCTCGACGAGAACCTCGGCACCAAGCCGGAAACGCTGGACGCGCCCCGTGGCGGCAGTGGCGACGATCTGAAGAAGATCAAGGGCGTCGGGCCGAAGCTGGCCGAGAACCTGAACGCCGCCGGCGTCTACCATTACGACCAGATCGCCGGCTGGTCGGCGGACGAGGTCGCCTGGGTCGAGGACAACGTCGACGGCGCCAAGGGCCGGATCATCCGCGACGACTGGGTGGCGCAGGCCAAGACGCTGTCGGCCGGCTAGCGGAACGGCGCGGCCGGCGGCGCGTTTCGCACCATTGTGGCGCGCGACGTGACGGACGCGGGCCGCGACGACAGGGGGGCTTGCGCGGCGCGGGGCGCTGTGCGACCCCTCGCTCGGCACCGCGGGGAGGGCGGCGTCGACCCGGATGTGCGCAGCACCCGCGCGCGTCCCGCCTTGCCAACGCGAATGGAGCGATGACATGACCAAGACCACTCCCATGATGCCGCCGATCTACGATTTCGGCGCGATGGTCGATTTCTGGCATCGGCAAAGCAACGCCATGGTCACGTTCAACCTGCAGATGATGCGCGCCGCGATGGCCCCGTGGGAGGCCATGGGCCTGTCGCCGCGCGCCTTCGTGAACCTCGGGATGGTGCCGTCGGCTGTGGCCGCGACCGAAGCGGCGATGACGCCCGCGGCCGAGCCGTCGCAGGACGAGCCGCTGCCGGTCGAGACCGACGCCAAGGCCGACGCGACGCCGACCGCCCGCACGGCGGCCAACGATTCGGGTGCCGCGCCGAAGAAAGCCACCGCGGCGGTGGCCGAGACCGCGCAGGCCGCCGAGGATGCCGCGACCGCGCGCAAGCCGTCCGGCCTGAAGGCGCCGCGCGCCGTGGGCGCCGATGACCTGCGCAGGATCACCGGGCTGGGCCCGAAGCTGCAAGAGGCGCTGAACGCCATCGGCATCTACCATTTCGATCAGGTCGCCAAGTGGACCGAGGCCGAGACCGCCTGGATCGACGAGAACATCGGCGGCGTGCGCGGCCGCGCCAGCCGCGACGGCTGGGCGAAACAGGCCGCGACACTGGCGCGCGGCGACAAGGGCTGAGACCGCGCCATGTCGTCCGATGACCATTCCCGCCGGGGACGGCGCATCGCGCTGTTCGTGGCGGGGCTTGGCCTTCTATGGATCGCGATCATCGCGATCGGCGGCGCGCTCGACCTGTCGCAACGGGTGCGCGCGCTGCTCGACCTGATCGTGCTTGCGGGGTTCGGCTGGGCGATCTGGATGATTTACGGGCTCTGGCGCGACCGCCGGGAACACGAGGACTGAGACATGCTGGCTGACAAGGACCGGATCTTCACCAACCTCTATGGCATGCACGACCGCACCCTGAAGGGTGCGCAGGCGCGCGGCCACTGGGACGGCACGAAGGACCTGATCGCCAAGGGGCGCGACTGGATCATCCAGGAGATGAAGGACAGTGGGCTGCGCGGCCGCGGCGGCGCGGGTTTCCCGACGGGGCTCAAGTGGTCCTTCATGCCCAAGGAAAGCGACGGCCGCCCGGCCTACCTGGTCGTCAACGCCGACGAATCCGAGCCCGGGACCTGCAAGGACCGCGAGATCATGCGCCACGACCCGCACACGCTGGTCGAGGGCTGCCTGATCGCGTCCTTCGCGATGCAGGCGCATGCCTGCTACATCTACATCCGCGGCGAATACATCCGCGAGCGCGAGGCCCTGCAGGCCGCCATCGACGAGGCCTACGACGCCGGTCTCGTGGGCAAGAACGCCTGCGGGTCGGGCTGGGACTTCGAGATCTTCCTGCACCACGGCGCGGGCGCCTATATCTGCGGCGAAGAGACCGCGCTGCTCGAATCGCTCGAGGGCAAGAAGGGCATGCCGCGCATGAAGCCGCCGTTCCCGGCGGGCGCGGGCCTCTATGGCTGCCCCACCACCGTGAACAACGTCGAATCCATCGCCGTCGTGCCGACGATCCTGCGGCGGGGTGCCGAGTGGTTCTCGGGCTTCGGGCGGCCGAACAACGCCGGCACCAAGGTCTTCGCCGTCTCAGGCCACGTGAACAATCCCTGCGTGGTCGAAGAAGAGATGAGCATCTCGTTCGAGGAGCTGATCGAGCGGCATTGCGGCGGCATCCGTGGCGGCTGGGACAACCTGAAGGCGGTGATCCCCGGCGGCAGCTCGGTGCCCTGCGTGCGCGGCGAGAAGATGCGCGACGCCGTGATGGACTTCGACTACCTGCGCAACGACCTGCAATCGGGCCTGGGCACCGCGGCCGTCATCGTGATGGACAAGGACACCGACATCATCAAGGCGATCTGGCGCCTGGCGAAGTTCTACAAGCACGAGAGCTGCGGCCAGTGCACGCCGTGCCGCGAAGGCACCGGCTGGATGATGCGTGTGATGGAGCGTCTGGTGCGCGGCGATGCCGAGGTCGACGAGATCGACATGCTCTTCGACGTGACCAAGCAGGTCGAGGGCCACACGATCTGCGCACTCGGCGACGCCGCGGCCTGGCCGATCCAGGGCCTGATCCGCAACTTCCGGGACGAGATCGAGGACCGCATCAAGCACAAGCGCGTCAGCGCCGTTGCCGCGGAATAACGTGGCGCGGCTTGACCTTGAAGGGCCGGGCGGCGATGGTTCGCGCGCCCGGACGCAGGTCCGGCGGTCAGCGGATGGGGGCGTGATGGATCGGGTCGGCATGCGGAAGACGGGGGCAGGGCGCACGGGTGCGGTCATCGCCATGCTGTGCTTGGGCCTCGCGGTCACCGGCTGCGGCAGGCTCGGCTTCGGCGGGGTCGGGGGCGGCAGCTCCGAGATCCGCTTCGACGGCCAGCGCTTCAACGCCCGCGCCCGCGCAACCGAACGCCGCGACAAGCAGACCTTCGTCGTCACCGTGCCGAACGCGGCGCGCTCGCTGCAGGGCGCGCGTCTGGCGGGCGATCATGCGGGCAAGAGCCATTGCATCCGCTATTTCGGCACCTCGGACATCGACTGGACCGTCGGGCCGCAGACCGACCCGGCCGCGCTGGTGTTCGAGGGTGGCACGCTGCGCCTGGCCGGGCGCTGCCGCGACTGAGGCGACGCGCGAAAACGGCGAAACCGTGCCGGGCCCTGCGCGCCTGACGGCGCGCCCTTGCTGGAAACGGTCCTGACCATCGGGTGTTATTGCCTGTCGGAATGACTATCTGTCACCGCAGACGCGAAACCCGATGCGAAAAGGTCCGCCTCATGTTCAAGCGACTCGCCCTTCCTGCCCTGATCGCCGCGGCGCTGGCCGCGCCCGTGCAGGCGCAGTCCAAGCCGCCGCTCAGCCAGGTGCCCCAGATCGACGACGCGCTGATGGCGATCGCCATCGCCGACGACATCCGCAAGCGCTGCGACGGCATCGGGGCGCGCATGGTGCGCGCCTACATCACGATCAACGGCCTGAAATCCAAGGCGCAGTCGATGGGCTACACCGACGACGAGATCGAGGACTACGTCACCTCGAAAGAGGAAAAGGCCCGGATGAAGCGCAAGGCGCTGGCGTGGCTTGCCTCGCAGGGCGTCGATGGCGCGGACACCGCGCAGCTGTGCCGTTTCGGCGAGCGCCAGATCGACCGCAACAGCGCCATCGGCCGTCTGCTGCACTGATATGCGCCTGCGGGCGTGACGCCGCGTACAGGATGAACCGCGTCGATTTTTCCTGACGTTCCCGGGCGATCACGCCTTTCAACGCCGCACTGGTCGCGCTAAAGGGGGGACCAAACGCGGCCCGCCCTTCGCCGGCGGGCACTGCCAGCCATGGGAAACGAAGGGCTCGGCCATGTCCGATACGCGCACGATCATCATCGACGATACCGAAATCGAGGTCCCCTCGGCCATGACGCTGATCCAGGCGTGCGAGGAGGCCGGGATCGAGATTCCGCGATTCTGCTACCACGAGCGTCTGTCGATCGCCGGCAACTGCCGGATGTGCCTGGTCGAGGTCGTGGGCGGCCCGCCGAAACCGGCGGCCAGCTGCGCGATGCAGGTGCGCGACCTGCGCCCCGGACCCGAGGGCCAGCCGCCGCGCGTGCGCACCAACTCGCCCATGGTCAAGAAGGCCCGCG
This sequence comes from Citreimonas sp., assembly GCF_042096055.1. Taxonomy (NCBI): domain Bacteria; kingdom Pseudomonadati; phylum Pseudomonadota; class Alphaproteobacteria; order Rhodobacterales; family Roseobacteraceae; genus Citreimonas; species Citreimonas sp. The sequence goes on from NZ_JBELMH010000120.1 coordinate 6,584, forward strand.
AGGGGGTGATGGAGTTCCTGCTCATCAACCATCCGCTCGATTGCCCGATCTGCGACCAGGGCGGCGAATGCG
>NZ_JBELMH010000121.1:0-2992 GCF_042096055.1 Citreimonas sp.
TGAACTCGGGCGGGGCGCATTGCCTGAAATACGGCGTGACGACCAACAACCTGCTGGGCGTCACGATGGTGGCGATGGACGGCACGATCATGGAGATCGGCGGCGAACATCTAGACGCGGGCGGCTACGACCTGCTGGGCGTGATCTGCGGATCGGAAGGCCAGCTTGGCGTCGTGACCGAAGCGACCCTGCGCATCCTGCGCAAGCCCGAGGGCGCCCGCCCGGTGCTGATGGGCTTCGACAGCTCCGAAGTCGCGGGCGCCTGCGTGTCGGACATCATCAAGGCCGGCGTGCTGCCGGTCGCCATCGAATTCATGGACCGCCCCTGCATCGAGGCCTGCGAGGCCTTCGCCAAGGCCGGCTACCCGATGTGCGAGGCGCTGCTGATCGTCGAGGTCGAGGGCAGCCCCGCCGAGATCGACGAGCAGCTGGGCAAGATCCTCGAGATCGCGCGCCGCCACGATCCGGTCGAGCTGCGCGAGGCGCAGGATGCCGACGAGGCCGGGCGCATATGGCTCGGCCGCAAGTCCGCCTTCGGCGCGATGGGGCAGCTCAACGACTACATGTGCCTCGACGGCACGATCCCGGTGTCGGAGCTGCCTTACGTGCTGCGTCGCATCGGCGAGATGTCGAATGAGTTCGGCCTTGGCGTGGCGAACGTCTTCCACGCCGGCGACGGCAACATGCACCCGCTGATCCTGTTCAACGCCAACCAGGATGGCCAGCTGGAACTGTGCGAGGCCTTTGGCGCCGAGATCCTCAAGCTCTGCGTCGAGGTGGGCGGCTGCCTGACCGGAGAGCATGGCGTCGGCATCGAGAAGCGCGACCTGATGCACACCCAGTACGACCGCCCCGATCTCGAGGCGCAGATGGCGGTGAAGGACGTGTTCGACCCGAAATGGCTGCTGAACCCGGCCAAGGTGTTCCCGCTGGATGCCTCGGACGCACGGCGTGTCGTGCCGGTGGCGGCGGAATGAGTCCCGCAGGAGCGCGGAGGGGGCCCTGCCCCCGTCGCCTTTCGGCGACTCCCCCGGGATATTTTCAGAGAGAAGAAGCACGAGGGCCGGATGAAACCTGAAAGCGAGGCCGATCTGGCCGAGGCGATCAAGGGCGCGCGCGGGCCGTTGCAGGTTCGCGGCGGTGGCACGCGCGGCACCGGCGCGCCGCTGGGCGAGGTCGTCGAGACCGGCGGCATGACGGGCATCACGCTCTACGAGCCCGGCGCGCTGACGGTCGTCGTGCGGACCGGCACGCCGCTGGCCGAGGTCGAGGACGCGCTGGCCGCCGAGAACCAGCGCCTGCCCTTCGAGCCAATGGATCATCGCCCGCTGCTAGGCACCAACGGCACGCCGACGATCGGGGGAGTCGTGGCGGCAAACGTGTCGGGGCCGCGCCGGGTGCAGGCGGGCGCGTGCCGCGACTTCATGCTGGGCGTGCGGTTCGTCGACGGCAGCGGGCAGATCGTCAAGAACGGCGGCCGCGTGATGAAGAACGTGACCGGCTACGACCTGGTCAAGCTGATGACCGGCAGCCGCGGCACGCTGGGCGTGCTGACCGAGGTCAGCCTGAAGGTGCTGCCGCGCCCCGAGACGCAGGCCTGCGTGATGCTGGAAGGCCTGGACGACGCGCAGGCGGTGGCGGCGATGGCCCGCGCGCTCGGCTCGCCTTTCGAGGTGACCGGGGCCGCGCATCTGCCGTCGGGCGACGGCGGCCAGCCGGTCACGCTGCTGCGTATCGAAGGGTTTGAGAAATCCGTGGCCTACCGCGCCGACCGGCTGCGCGCACTGTTCGACGGCCATGCCGTCCGGATCGAGGAGGACGCGGGCGCCGTTGCTGACCGCTGGGCAAGCGTGCGCGACGTCACCGCCTTCGCCGGCCGTGACGGAGACGTCTGGCGCATCTCGTGCAAGCCCTCGGACGGACCGGCGCTGGCCGCGCGGCTCGGGGCCGAGGCACATCACTTCGACTGGGGCGGCGGGCTGATCTGGGCGCTGCTGCCTTCCGGCACGGATGCCCGCGCGCGGCTGGGCGCCTTCCGCGGTCATGCGACGCGGGTGCGCGGCATGGGCGACGCGCCCGCGATCCAGCCAGAGCCCGCCCCGCTGGCCGCGCTGTCGGACGGGCTGCGCGCCCGCTTCGACCCGCGCGGCATCCTCAACCCCGGGCTGATGACCGCCTGAGACCGGCCCGCGACCCGCTTCCCGACAGAGAGTGCCATGCAGACGAATTTCACCGAAGAGCAACTGGCCGATCCCGGCACCGCGCGCGCCAACCAGATCCTGCGCGCCTGCGTGCATTGCGGGTTCTGCACGGCGACCTGCCCGACCTACCAGGTTCTGGGCGACGAGCTCGACAGCCCGCGCGGGCGCATCTACCTGATGAAGGACATGCTCGAGAACGAGCGCACTCCCGACGCCAAGACCGTCAAGCATATCGATCGGTGCCTGTCGTGCCTGGCCTGCATGACCACCTGCCCGTCGGGCGTGCACTACATGCACCTCGTCGATCATGCGCGCGACTACATCGAGAAGAATTACCAGCGCCCCTGGCACGACCGCGCGCTGCGCTGGGTGCTGGCGCGGATCCTGCCCTACCCGATGCGCTTCCGCGCGGCGCTGGTCGCGGCCAAGCTGGGCCGCCCCTTCGCGCGGCTGGTCCCCGACGCCCGGCTGCGCGCGATGCTGGCGATGGCGCCAAAACGTATCCCGCCGGTCAGCCGCAACGACGACCCGCAGACCTTCCCGCCTGACGTCACGCCCAGGATGCGCGTCGCGCTGATGACCGGCTGCGCGCAGAAGGCGCTCAACACCGACATCAACGACGCGACGATCCGCCTGCTGACCCGGCTGGGCGCCGAGGTGGTCGTGGCCAAGGGTGCCGGCTGCTGCGGGGCGCTGACGCATCACATGGGCAAGACCGATGAGAGCCACCGCTCAGCGGCGGCCAACATCCGCGCCTGGGCGCGCGAGATGGACGGCAAGGGGCTGGACGC
>NZ_JBELMH010000121.1:3092-6389 GCF_042096055.1 Citreimonas sp.
CTGAAACGCGCGGGCTTCGAGGTGGTCGAACCCGCCGACAGCCACCTGTGCTGCGGCAGCGCAGGCACCTACAACCTGATGCAGCCCGAGATCTCGGCCAAGCTGAAGGACCGCAAGGTCCGCACGCTCGAGGCGAAGGCGCCGCAGGTCATCGCCGCCGGCAACATCGGCTGCATGATGCAGATCGGCAGCGGCACGCAGGTTCCGGTCGTGCACACGGTCGAACTGCTCGACTGGGCGACCGGCGGCCCCGTGCCCCCGGCGATGCAGGCGCGGGACTAGGCGCTACACTGCAGGTATTTTCGATCGGCCGCATTTTCGCCATTTGCAAATGGCATATGCTGGGGGTGCTGACCTGAAGGGCCCTCCGGTGCGTACGATTCTCTTTTTGCTGCTGGCGTGCGCGGCCGCCTCTGCCAGCGCCCAGGGGCTCTTTTCCCTGGAAACCAGCGAGTCCGGCCGCCAGTGGCAGGCGGTCGGCCGGCTCGAGATCGACGGCCGCGTCTTCTGCACCGGCGCGCTGATCGAGGAGAACCTGGTCCTGACCGCCGCGCATTGCCTGTTCGACGAGGACGGCCGGCCGGTGGCCGAAGACGGGATCCGCTTCCTGGCCGGGTGGCGCAACGGCCGTGCCGCCGCCTACCGCCGCGTTCGGCGCGCGGTCGCGCATCCCGATTTCGATCCCGGCAATGCCGACACCGCTGTCCGCGTGCGCAACGACATCGCGCTGGTCGAGCTTCAGCACCCGATCCGCACCGGCATGATCCAGCCCTTCACGCTGGACCTGGACCCGGTCGACGGCGCGGTCGTCGGCGTCGTTTCCTACGCCCACGACCGCGCCGAGGCGCCCAGCCTGCAAGATGCTTGCGCCATCCTTGGCCGGCAGCGCGGCATGCTGATCCTGTCCTGCTCGGTCGATTTCGGCGCCTCGGGCTCGCCGGTGTTCCATTACGCGGCCGACGGCACACCGCGGATCGTGTCGGTGATCTCGGCCATGGCGCGCGCCGGCGAACGGCCCGTCAGCCTAGGCACGGGCCTCGCCACGCCCTTGCCAGCCCTGCGCGCCGCGCTGGCGACGAAGGGCGGATCGGGCGCCGGCCCCGACCCGATGCGCGCCGGCATGCGCCGCGACACCGGCGCCAAGTTCGTGACCTCGACGCGCCCCTGAAGCCGCCACGCCGGCCGCCCCAAACCACCGGCGACAGCGCATTTTTGCCGCGCATGATCTCTTGAAACCGGGGCGCGCCTCTCCCAGATAACCTTCGCCGGGACGCCGATTGCGGGTCGCGGCACGACACGGCGCCTGTCCCCTCGGGAAGGCGCGGACATCGGTATCGCTCAACGGAGGATTCCATGCGACACTACGACTTTGCACCGCTCTACCGTGCGACCGTCGGCTTCGACCAGATCGCCGACCTGATGGACCGGGTGCTGGCCAACGACGTCAGCCAGCCGGGCTATCCCCCGTACAACATCGAGAAGACCGCCGATGATGCCTATCGCATCTCGATCGCCGTCGCAGGCTTCTCGGACGAGGACCTGACCGTCGAGGTCAAGGAAGGCGCGCTGCTCGTCTCGGCCCGCAAGTCCGGCGACGACGCCGAAGGCCGCACCTACCTGCACCGCGGCATTGCCACCCGCGCGTTCGAACGTCGGTTCCACCTGGCCGACCACGTGCGCGTCACCGGCGCCAGCCACGAAAACGGCATGCTGCACATCGACCTCATGCGCGAGGTGCCCGAGGCGCTGAAGCCCCGCCGCATCGAGATCGCGAAAGCGCAGCCGCGCCAGGCCGTGACCCGCGACGTGCAGGACGCCGAAACCGTCAACTGATCGACCCGATCAGCACATCCGCCCGAGGCCCCGGTTTCGCCGGGGCCTTTTTCATTGGCGGACGACTAACCCAACAGGCGGCGCACCATCTCCGAGTCCGGTTGCGCCAGGCCGTCGATCACGTCGAAATGGTGCTTGCCCGCATCGACAACGTGGGCGGCGCCCCAGGCCTGCGCCAGCGCCTCGGCCTGTTCCAGGAAGGCGGGCCGCTCGTCGCCGCCCACCCAGACCGTCACCGGCACCTTCGGCGCCGGATGCAGCACCGGGCTTTCGTCCTGCGCCTCTGCGTCGTCGATCTGCAGGTCGCGGTTCATCGCCGTCTGCATCAGCGGCCGCAGGTCCGCGACCGGCGAGATCGGCATCACGTGCGCCAGCCGTTCCGCCACCGCATCGGGCAGCACGCCCGGCATCGCCATGCGCGCGACCAGATGTCCGCCCGCCGAATGCCCGGCCAGCCGGATCGGCCCCTCGACCTCGTGCGCGGCGCGAATGACCGCCTGCGCCACCTGTCGCGTGATGTCCTTGATCCGCACCCGTGGTGCGAGATCGTAGGACGGCATCGCCACCGCCCAGCCCGCCGCGCGTGGCCCCTCGGCCAGGTGCGACCAGTACGCGCGGTCGAATTTCAGCCAGTAGCCGCCATGCACGAAGACGCACAGCCCCTCGGGCACGCCGTCGGGCAGGAACAGGTCCAGCGCCTCGCGCGGGCCGTGACCGTACATGATGCCCAGCCGCGCCCTTCCCGCCGCGGCCAGCCGCCCCCGATAGGTGTCGGCGGTTTGCGCCCACCGCTCTGGATAGGCGTCCGCGTCCGCTATATAGGGGGCATTGGCATAGGCATCGTCCAGGGTCATCCGGATCCTCCACGTCGGGTTTCGGTTGACATGACACCAGAAGATCCACCGCCCGCCAAGCGGCAACCGCATCGGAGACTCTCATGCTCGACGACACCACCGATCTCAAATCGCGCCTCAAGGACCCGTCGCTGCTCGAGACGCGCGCCTACGTGAACGGCGCATGGGTCGACGGCGCGAAGACCTTCGACGTCACCAACCCCGCCCGTGGCGATGTGATCGCCCAGGTCGCCGACCTGTCGCGCGACCAGGTGGCGCAGGCGATCGACGCGGCCTACGTCGCACAGAAGGAGTGGGCGAAGCACACCGGCAAGGAACGCGCCGCCATCATGCGCCGCTGGTTCGACCTGATGATGGAGAACCAGGACGACCTCGGCACCATCATGACCGCCGAGCAGGGCAAGCCGCTGGCCGAGGCCAAGGGCGAGATCGCCTACGGCGCCTCGTTCATCGAGTTCTTCGCCGAGGAGGCCAAGCGCGTCTACGGCGAGATCATTCCCGGCCACGGCCGCGACAAGCGCATCCACGTCATCAAGCAGCCGATCGGCGTCGCCGCCTCGATCACGCCCTGGAACTTCCCCACCGCCATGATCACCCGCAAGGCCGGCCC
>NZ_JBELMH010000122.1:0-6274 GCF_042096055.1 Citreimonas sp.
GACCTTGTGGCGGTCGGACTTCATCGAATAGGGCGCGGCGCGCTGCTCGGCGAAGTGGATCACGGCGTCGGGGCGATGCTCGACCAGCCAGGCCTTGAGGCGCTCGAACTCCTTGGCGAGGTCGAGCAGGTGGAAATGCAGCTTCTTGCCGGTGATGTCCTGCCAGATGCGGCAGCGTTCCTGGATCGAGTCCATCGGCGTCAGCGACTGCACGCCCAGCTCGGTGTCGATCCACCGGCGCGAGAGGTTGTCGACGATATGAACCTCGTGGCCCAGTTCCGACAGGTGGAGCGTCGTGGGCCAGCCGACGAAGCCGTCGCCCCCGAGAACCGCGATCTTCATGGCGTCTTCTCCCCTTGTCTGCGAAATGCCATGCGGCGACGTTATCAGCATCGCGGCGCCATAGACCAGATCACCGCCCCGCCGCCCACGTCAAAGATTTGCGACGCGGCGCCGGGGCTTGCGCGGTGTTCCGGTCTCGGGGGCGGCCGGTCTAGTCGAGGCCCAGCGTGCGGAAATGACGGTTGATCGCGCCGGCGGTGGTGAACCAGACGCGGTCGTCGCCGGCCGCCAGGATGTGCCGCAGCGCGCGTTCCAAGTGCTTCAGCCGGTGCGGGTGGCCCATCAGGTAGCCGTGCAGCGCGATGCCCATGACCAGCGGGCGGCGCGCGCTTTCCTCGAGCATCACGTCGAAGGCGTCGACGATCATGTCGGCGAAATCCGCCCCCTCGCGCTTGCGGCCGACGATCTGGGGAATGTCGTTGAGCTCTTGCGGATAGGGCACCGACAGGATGCGGCCCGACCGCGTCTTCATCCACGTGGGCTGATCGTCGTGGCACCAGTCGAGCAGGTAGTCGTAGCCCGCCTCGGCCAGCAGGTCGGGGGTGAGCGCGCTCTGGCTGATCCAGGGGCCGAGCCAGCCCTTGGGCGGCGCGCCTTCGTGCCGGGTCAGCGTCTGCGTCGCCTCGGCGATCAGCTGTGCCTCGTCGGCCTCGGGCAGCGTGCCCTGGCGTTCGGCGTTGGTGCGGCCGTGGCCGGCGATCTCGTCGCCGCGGGCGCGCCAGGCCTCGACCAGTCCGGGCGCTTCCTCGTAGAGGTGCGAGTTGACCAGCACGGTGGCGGGCACGCCGAGGCGGTCGAACAGCTCCATCATGCGCGGCGCGCCGACGCGGTTGCCGTAGTCGCGCCAGGCGTAGTTCAGCACGTCGGGCTGTGGCCCGCCGGGGGCAAGCTCGGCCCCCAGCCCGTCACCGAACGAGAAGCATTCGAGGTTCATGCCCAAGTACACCGCCAGCCGCCGGCCATCGGGCCAGTCGTAATCCGGCCGGTCGGTGATCGGCGCATAGCCGTAGCGTCCGTGGTGGTTCAGTCCGGTCATGTCGGTCCCCTGTCGCCGTGTCTGCCGACCCCGTTTCTGCCCCGTTCCCGCCGCCCAAGTCCCGCCCAAAAAACCGACATCCGGCGGCGGAACGGCCGCAAAAACGGCACTTGTCGGGAATCCGAAACCGTTAGCGCCGGACTTCAGGGCAGGAAATTTGCCGTCGGCCCGCGCTCCTTTACCCCCACGGAAGGCACAACAAGCGAACAGGGAGAAGACAATGGATCGCCGGAAATTCCTACGGACCGCGGGCGTCGGCGCAGGCGCGGCGGCACTCGCCTCGCCGCACGTGGCACGCGCGCAGACGATGCAGTGGAAACTGACCACGGCGTTCCCGCCGGGACAGCCGTTCTACTCGACCGGGCCGGGCTCGCTCACCGATTTCACCGACCGCGTGCGCGCGATGTCCGGCGGCGCGCTGGACATCCAGATCTACCATGCGGGCGAGCTGGTGCCCGCCTTCGAGGGCTTCGACGCCGTCCGCCAAGGCATCGTCGAGATGAACGGCTGGGTCAGCTATTTCGGCGCCGGCAAGGTGCCCGCGGCACAGTTCTTCGGCGCCGTGCCCTTCGGCATGTCGACGCAGGGCCAGAACGCCTGGTTCTACATCGGCGACGGCATCGACCTGTGGAACGAGACCTACGAGCCGCTGGGCGTGGTCGCGATGCCCGTGGGCGCCACCGGCGTGCAGATGACCGGCTGGTTCAACAAGGAGATCAACTCGATCGAGGACATGCAGGGCCTGCGCATGCGCATTCCCGGCCTAGCGGGTCGCGCATACGCCCGCGTCGGCGTCGACGTGAAGCTGCTGCCGGGCGGCGAGATCTTCCCGGCGCTGGAACGCGGCGTGATCGACGCGGCCGAATGGGTCGGCCCCGCGCAGGACAAGATCCTGGGCCTGAACACCGCCGCCCAGTACTACTACACCACCGGCTGGCACGAGCCGACCACCGTGACCGAACTGGCGATCAACAAGGCCGCCTGGGACGGGCTGGGCGACGAGCTGCAGGCCATCGTCAGCAACGCTGCCGCCGCGTGCAACGTGATCTCGCATTCCTGGGCCGAGGCGAACAACGCCGCCGCCCTCAAGGAGTTCGAGGAAGGCGGCACCGAGCTGCGCGTGCTGCCCGAGGACGTGGTCGCCGCGCTGAAGGCCGAGATGGGTCCGGTCTACGACGAGCTCGCCGCCGAGGACGCGCAGTTCAAGAAGGTGATGGACAACTACTTCGCCTTCAAGGAGCAGCACGACGTCTGGGCCGCCGCCTCCGAGCAGGTCTGGCACAGCCAGCTGCGCGACGCCACCTAGGCGCGCCGGGCGCGCAAGACTGCGGGCGGTCCCGGCCGGGGCCGCCCGTTCTCGATCAAACGGGTATCACAGGTAAGGCAGGCATATGACCAGGGCCCTCGCGGTCGCGGACGCGATCGACATGGTGACACGCATCGCCGGGCGCATCGCCGCGGCACTTCTTCTGGCGCTGATCGCGCTGGTCTTCTTCAACGTCTTCGGCCGCTACGTGGTCGGCGCCAGCCCCGTCTGGGCGCAGGAGCTGGAATGGCACGTGATGGCGCCGATCGCGCTGCTGGGCGTCACGGTGCTGCTGCTGGAAGGCGGGCACGTCCGGGTCGACATGCTCTACGACAAGCTGCCCGAGCGCGCGCAGCACATGTTGGACCTCGTCTCGATGCTGATCGGCGCGGTGATCGCCGTGCTGTTCATCAAGTACTCCTACGGCTTCGTCGACAGCGCCTGGTCGATCCGCGAAGGCTCGCCCGATCCGGGGGGCCTGCCGGGGCGCTACGTGGTCAAGGCGATGATCCCGGTGGGTTTCGGCCTGTTCGCGCTGCAATGCCTGGCCAACGCGGTCCGGCACGCGGCGGCGCTGAGCGGGAGGGCGTGATGGACCTGCTCGCGCTCTACATGATCTTCGGCTTCATGATCTTCCTGCTGATCGGCATGCCAGTCGGTATCGGCATCGCCGCCGCCGGGTTCCTGTTCGGCTGGATGGGCTTCGGCGACTTCCTGTTCAACCTTGTGCCCAGCCGCATCTACGGCGTGGTGACCAAGTACGAGTTCCTGGCCATTCCGCTCTTCGTCTACATGGGCGTCATGCTGGAGAAATCCCGCGTGGCCGAGGACATGCTGGATGTCGTGGGGCGGCTTTCGGGCAAGCTCAACGGCGGCATGGCGGTGGCGCTGATCATCGTCGGCGTGCTGATGGGCGCCTCGACCGGCATCGTGGGCGCCACGGTGGTGACGCTGACGCTGCTGACCATGCCGGTGCTGCTGCGGCGCAACTACGACCCGGGCCTGTCGGCGGGTGCGATCTGCGCCTCCGGCACGCTGGGGCAGATCATCCCGCCGTCGCTGGTGCTGATCCTGCTGGCGGACATCATGGGCGAAAGCGTGGGCACGCTGTTCGCCGCGGCAATGATGCCGGGGCTGCTTCTGGCCGGGCTCTACATCGGCTTCATCCTGGTCCTGGGCCGGCTGCGCCCGGACCTGATGCCGCCGATCCCGGCCGAGGAGCGCGCGCAGATCACCGGCTGGGCGCTGGCGCGCAAGGCGGTGCTGGCGATCGCGCCGCCGCTGCTGCTGGTGGCGGGCGTGCTGGGCACGATCATCATGGGCATCGCTGCCCCGACCGAGGCCGCGGGCGTGGGCGCCGTGCTGTCGATCCTGATCGCCGCACTTTACGGCCGCCTGACCCTGTCGATGATCTGGGAGGCGGCAAAGGGCGCGCTGCGCATCTCGGCGATGATCTTCTTCATCCTGATCGCGGCACAGGTCTTTTCGGTCGCGTTCCGGGGCCTCAACGGCGAGGACCTGGTGCAGGACACGCTGGCGCTGCTGCCGGGCGGCGAGACGGGGGCGCTGCTGTTCCTGATGGCGCTGCTGTTCGTCCTGGGCTTCTTCCTGGAATGGATCGAGATCAGCTACATCGCGCTGCCGCTGCTGCTGCCGTTCTTCGTGGCGGCGGGCACCGACATGGTGTGGCTGGCGGCGCTGATCGCGCTGAACCTGCAGACCAGCTTCCTGACGCCGCCCTTCGGCTGGGCGCTGTTCTTCCTCAAGGGCGCGGCGCCACCGGGGGTGACGACGGCGATGATCTACCGCGGCGTGGTGCCGTTCATCGCGATCCAGGTGATCGCGCTGGTGCTGCTGTTCAACTTCCCCGGCATCGCCACATGGCTGCCGCAGGCGATCGGCTGGTAACGCCGATCAGGGGCCGGGGCCTGTGCGCCCCGGCCCGCTTTCCGCCGCAGCCTCAGCGACCGCCAAGTGGTCGCGATCGCGCAGGCGGCCCGAAAACCTTCCCTTTACCGAACTCGCGGATTGCCCTTTTCACGAAGAAGGCTGATTGTTCATATCATTAGAACCCGAACCGCATTCTGCTGGAATTTCTTGGCCGGGACCGTTTCGTTGGTGGAGGCGTCGTTTTGCTGCAATCCGGAAAACCGCGCGCCATCCTGAAATCCTTGACCGCCTGGCGCCGTGGCAAGCCGGGCGGAGTACCTGAGCGCACCGAAACCGCGCGTCCCGCAGAACTGCCCGACAGCGAAAGACGCCTGCGCGCCGCGATGCGGCTGACCCGCCTCGGCTACTACATCTGGGATTTCGAGAAACGGCGCAACGTCTACTGCACCGAGGAATTCGCCGCGATCCACGGCATGAGCGTCGAGGAATACATGCAGGACGCCGCCGCCGAGGAGGAGGACGTCCAGTTCATCCACCCCGACGACCGCCAGTTGTACAGCGACGCGCTGGCCCTCCGAGAGGCCACGGGCGAACCGCTGGTGCTGGAATACCGGATCGTCGGCCGCGACGGCGTCACGCGGCACGTGCGCGAGGTCGAAAGCATCACGCCGCTGGACGCGGACAACCCCGCGCTGATGGAAGGCACGCTTCAGGACATCACCGAGATCAAGCAGCTGGAACAGGAGTTGCGGCAGAGCGAGGGGACCTACCGCGGCATCCTCGACAATCTCGAGGACACGTATTACCGCACCGGGCTGGACGGCCGCGTGCAGATGGTCTCGGCCTCGGGCAAGAACCTGCTGGGCTACGCGCCCGACGAGGTGGTGGGCCACAAGCTGGAGGATCTCTACGTCGATCCGGCCGGCCGCGAGGAATTCCTGCGGCTGCTGGCCGAGAACGGTGGCCGGATCAGCGGCTTCGACGCGTGGCTGCGGCACAAGGACGGGCACCCGGTGCTGGTCAGCACGAACGCACGCTACCTGCTGGGCGACGACGGCCAGGTGATCGGCGTCGAAGGCACCGCGCGGGACGTGACCGAACGCCGCCGCGCCGAAGAGCTGAACACCCGGCTGGGCCGGATCCTCGAGGAATCGCTCAACGAGATCTACGTCTTCGGCACCGACGACCTGCGCTTCGTCATGGCCAATCGCGGCGCGCGCGAGAACACCGGCTATTCGATGGACGAGCTGACGGCGATGAAGCCGCACGACATCAAGCGCGACGCCACGCCCGAGGAGTTCCGGCAGATCATCGCCCCCCTGCTGAGCGGCGAGCGGGACGACATCCACCTCGAGACGAACCACTACCGCAAGGACGGCTCGGCCTACCCGGTGCGCGCGCGGCTGCAGATCCTCCGGTCCGAGGTGACGCCGGTCATCTTCGTCGTGGCCGAGGACATCAGCGCGCAGAAACACACCGAAAAGCAGCTGGTCCAGGCCCAGAAGATGGAGGCGATCGGCCAGCTGACCGGCGGCGTCGCGCACGATTTCAACAACCTTCTGGCGGTGATCCAGGGCAACGCCGAGCTGCTGCGCGAGGAGGTCGGCGCCGGCGAGGACCTGGTTGCCGAGATCGTCTCCGCCGCGCGTCGCGGCGCCGAACTGACGCAGCGGCTGCTGATGTACGCGCGCCAGCAGCCG
>NZ_JBELMH010000123.1:0-5954 GCF_042096055.1 Citreimonas sp.
AGCATAACCTTGCCAAGGTTAGGGTCGGGCGTTCGAATCGCCTCGCCCGCTCCATCGGACCGACACCTTTCCCTCGCAAAGTTCCGCGACGCACAGCCGGCCACTACCGGCTTTCCCCCCTGCGATCCGGCGCCTATAAGGCCCCCGGGACAGGCAGGAGGTGGCGATGCGCCGCGCTGAAATCACCCGGAAGACCGCCGAGACCGACATCTCGGTCACGATCGACCTCGACGGGACGGGCACCTACGACAACCGCACGGGCGTCGGGTTCTTCGACCACATGCTGGACCAGCTGTCGCGTCACGCGCTGATCGACATGACCGTGCGCGCCACGGGCGACCTGCACATCGACGACCACCACACGGTCGAGGATACGGGCATCGCGTTGGGCCAGGCGCTGGCGCGCGCGCTGGGCGACAAGCGCGGAATCCGCCGCTACGGGTCGTGCCTGCTGCCGATGGACGACGCGCTGGTGCGCGCGGCGCTGGACCTGTCGGGCCGGCCCTATCTGGTGTGGAAGGTCGACTTCGCGGCCGCCAAGATCGGCAGCTTCGACACGGAACTGGTGCGCGAATTCTTCCAGGCCTTCGCGACTCATGGCGGGATCACGCTGAACGTCGCCTGCCTCGACGGGATCAACGCGCACCACGTGGCCGAGGCGACGTTCAAGGCCGTGGCCCGCGCGCTGCGCGAGGCGGTCGAGACCGACGCGCGCAAGGCGGATGCCATTCCGTCGACCAAGGGCGCGCTTTGAGGGGGCGCTGCCCCCTCGACCGCCTTCGGCGCCCTTCACCCCCGGGATACTTGCAGAGAGAAGAAGACGCATGCTGACGGCGATCATCGACTACGAAAGCGGCAACCTGCATTCGGCCAACAAGGCGTTCGAGCGCGTGGCCCGCGAGATCGGCGAGGGCGAGGTCGTGGTGACCACGCGCGCCGAGGACGTCGCGCGCGCCGACCACATCGTGCTGCCGGGCGACGGGGCGTTCCCCGCCTGTGCCGCGGCGCTGCGCAACTCGGGCTGCTTCGAGGCGATGGTCGAGGCGGTCGAGACGCGCGGCCGACCGTTCATGGGCATCTGCGTCGGCATGCAGCTGATGGCGCGCACCGGCCACGAATACACCGAGACCGACGGCCTGGGCTGGATCGACGGAGAGATCCTGCGCATCGTGCCCACCGACCCGGCGCTGAAGGTGCCGCACATGGGCTGGAACGACCTGGTGATCGACCACCCGCACCCGGTGCTCGACGGAGTCGAAAGCGGCGACCACGCCTATTTCGTGCATTCCTACCAGATGCGGCTGGCCGACCTGACACAGCGCGTGGCGCACGTGAAGTACGGCGAGGACGTCACCGCGATCGTCGCGAGCGAAACCCGCATCGGCCTTCAGTTCCATCCGGAAAAGAGCGGCCCCACCGGGCTGAAGATGATCGAGAACTTCCTGCGCTGGAAGCCCTGAGCTTCGCGGCCCGCGCGCGTCGCGGGCCGGTCTGTGGAGGGCGCGTCAGTTCAGGCGCGTCCAGGTCTGGCTGGAGCACAGCAGGCCGCCGGCGACGCAGCCCTTGAGCTCGATCGTGTTTCCGACCAGCGCCATGCGGCCGAGGTAGACCTTGTCGTTCGATGGGCGCCAGACCTTGCCCTCGTACCGGCCGTCGCCCTGCGGGACCATGTTGATCACCAGCACCTTGCCGAGGTTCGGCGACTCGTATTCGCCTTCGGCGTTGAAGGTGCGGTCGATCACGCCGCAGATCTTGCCGTCGCAGGGGGCCATGCGGATGTGCGCGTAAGAGCCCTCGTCGACCTCGGTCTTCCAGGTGGTGCCCAGCAGCGGCTCGGCGAATACCGCGCCGGCGGCCATGACGGCACAGGCCGCCAGAATCAGGGTCTTCTTCATTGGTTTTCCTCCCTAGGTCGGAAAACGATGGCGGGCGGCCCGTGAGCGGGCAAGCGTGACGCGGGGTCGCTTGCATCGCGGCGGGGCATTGGGTAACGCGGCGCGACACCAGACAGGGACGCGCGACCATGATCCTTTACCCGGCGATCGACCTGAAGGACGGAAAGGCCGTGCGCCTGTTGCGCGGCGACATGGACAAGGCGACGGTATTCAACGACGACCCCGCCGCGCAGGCGCAGGCCTTCGTCGATGCAGGCTGTGAGTGGCTGCATCTGGTGGACCTGAACGGGGCCTTCGCAGGCAGCCCGGTGAACGGCGACGCGGTCGAGGCGATCCTGGCGCGCACGCAGGTGCCCGCGCAGCTGGGCGGCGGCATCCGCGACATGGCCACGATCGAGGCCTGGCTGGGCAAAGGTCTGGCGCGGGTGATCCTGGGCACCGTCGCGGTCGAGAACCCGGACCTCGTGCGCGAGGCGGCGCGCGCCTTTCCGGGCCGGATCGCCGTCGGCATCGACGCGCGTGCGGGCCGTGTCGCGACCAAGGGCTGGGCCGAGACGACCGAGGTGATGGCGACAGACCTCGCGCGGTCCTTCGAGGACGCGGGCGTCGCGGCCATCGTCTACACCGACATCGAGCGCGACGGCGCTATGCAGGGCCCCAACGTCGAGGCGACGGCGGCGCTGGCGCGGGCGGTGTCGATCCCGGTGATCGCGTCAGGCGGAGTTTCCTCGGTCGCCGACCTGGTCGCCCTGCGTGACTGCGGCGCGGCGCTGGACGGCGCGATCTCGGGCCGGGCGCTCTACGACGGGGCGCTGGATCTGTCCGAGGCGATGGCCGCGCTGCGCGGCTAGGGCCTTTCCCTCGGGCGCGTTCCGCAATATCACGGCCCCATGTTGAAGACGCGCATCATTCCCTGTCTCGATGTCGCCGATGGCCGCGTGGTCAAGGGCGTCAATTTCGTCGATCTCCGCGACGCGGGCGATCCCGTGGACGCCGCCCGCGCCTACGACGCCGCCGGCGCGGACGAGATCTGCTTTCTCGACATCCACGCCACGCACGAGAACCGCGGCACCATGTTCGACGTGGTCACCCGCACGGCCGAGACGTGCTACATCCCGCTGACGGTTGGCGGCGGCGTGCGCACGGTAGATGACGTGCGTGCCCTTCTGCTGGCAGGGGCCGACAAGGTCAGCTTCAACTCGGCCGCGGTGGCCAATCCCGACGTCGTGTCCGAGGCCGCCGACCAGTTCGGCAGCCAGTGCATCGTCTGCGCCATCGACGCCAAGGCGGTGGACGAAAACCGGTGGGAGATCTTCACCCATGGCGGGCGCAAGCCCACCGGCATCGACGCGGTCGAGTTCGCGATGATGATCGCCGCAAAAGGCGCCGGAGAGATCCTGCTGACATCGATGGACCGGGACGGCACCAAGGAAGGCTTCAACATCCCGCTGACGCGCACGATCGCCGACGCGGTCGACGTGCCGGTGATCGCAAGCGGCGGCGTCGGCAACCTCGATCACTTGGTCGAGGGCGTGACCGAAGGCCATGCCTCGGCGGTGCTGGCGGCATCGATCTTCCACTTCGGCACCCACACCATCGCCGAGGCCAAGGCGCACATGGCCGCGGCCGGCATCCCGGTCCGGCCGTGACGCTGGACGACCTCGCCGCGCTGGTGGCAGAGCGCGCGCAGGCCTCGCCCGACGAAAGTTGGACCGCCAAGCTGCTGGCCAAGGGCCCCGACAAGGTCGCCGAGAAGTTCGGCGAGGAAGCGATCGAGGCGGTGATCGAGGCCGTGAAGGGCGACCGCGCGGGACTGACCTCCGAGGCCGCCGACGTGCTGTTCCACCTGCTGGTGATGCTGGAATCGCGCGGCGTCGCGTTGGCCGACGTGATGGCCGAGCTTGAGCGCCGGCAGGGTCGGTCGGGCCTGGCCGAGAAAGCCGCGCGCAAGATCTGACGCCTTGCCGCCGGGGACGGCGAGCAGGGCGAATTCGGCGCAGCCGAAGCGCGCCGTGTGCCGGCCCCTCCTACAGCTTCGACGACAGGATGCCGGTGTTGAATCCGCCCATCCGCAATTCGCCGAACAGGCGCTGGTACTCGATCTTGGGGCAGCGGTCCTCGACCACGTCGACGCCCCGCGCGCGCGCCGTCTCGGCGGCGTCGGCGTTGCGCACCCCGATCTGCATCCAGACCGTCTTCAGGTCCGGGAACCGCTCCAGCGCCTCATCGACGATCGGCGGCACGTGCTCGGACCGGCGGAAGATGTCGACCATGTCCACGTCGTCGGGGCAGTCGGCCAGCGACGCGCGCACGGTCTGCCCGAACAGCGTTTCGCCCGCATGGCCGGGATTGACGGGAATCACCGTGAACCCCTTGAGCGACAGGTAGCGCGCCACGTAGTGGCTGGGCCGCACGGGGTTCGGCGAAACCCCCACCACGGCGATCTTGCGGGTGCGTTTCAGGATCGTGCGCAGGTCGTCGTCGGTCTGGGTCATGACACCAACATAAGACCTGCGCGGAAAAGAAAAAGCGCCCGAGACGAAGCTCGGGCGCAAGTCACGGAACGAGGGACAGTGAAGGTCCTGCAAAGGTTCCGTCTCTGCAGACCTGACAGTGATGTAGGCGCGAAAGCCACGGCTTGAAGGCCTGTAAAGAAACTGTGAATAATTTCCTTGACCTTCGGCGTTTTCGCAGGACGGAAGTGGCTGACCGTGCCGCGACAGCCCTCACTCACTCGGCGGCCTGCTTCACGCCCTGCGCCATTTCCCACACGCGGACCGGCGTAAACGGCATGTCGACCTGTCGCACGCCACGCACCCAGAACGCGTCTTGCATCGCGTTGGCCATCGCCGCCAGCGCGCCGACCGTGCCCGCCTCGCCGCAGCCCTTCATGCCCATCGGGTTGGCCGTGGACGGCACCGGCTCGACGTCGAAGGCGATCATCGGCACGTCGGCGGCGCGCGGCACGGCGTAGTCCATGAAGCTGGCGGTCAGCAGCTGGCCCTCGGCATCGTGCACGGCGACTTCGGTCAGGGCCTGGCCGATGCCCTGCACCACGCCGCCATGCACCTGCCCTTCGGCCAGGCGCGGGTTGATGAGGTTGCCGAAATCATCGACGACCGTGTAGCGCGCGACCTCCACGTGCCCGGTCTCGGGGTCGATCTCGAGTTCGGCCACGTGGGCGCCGTTGGGGAAGCTGCGGGCCGGCAGCTGCGCGTGCGCCGTCCATGTCAGCAGGTCGTCGCGGCCGGCCTCGCGCGCCATCTGCGCCGCCTCGATCATCGTCGGCGAGAGGTTCGAGCCCTCGGCGCGGAAACGTTCGTCGTCGAAGCGCACCGCGCCCGCGTCGACGCCCATCTCGGGCGCGAGGAACTCGGCGAAGCCCTTCACCATGTCGGCCACCGCCACCAGCGTCACGTTCGTCTGCACCGTTACGGATCGCGAACCGCCGGTACCGCCGCCGCCGGCGATCAGGTCCGAATCGCCCTGCACGACCTGGATTTTTTCAGCCGGAATGCCGGTCTGATCCGACAGGAACCTGGCGAAGACCGTCTCGTGCCCCTGCCCGTTCGACTGGGTGCCGACATAGATCAGCGCGCCGCCGTCCTCGGTAAACTCGACCTTCACGTCCTCGGACGGCGAACCGAGGATGCTTTCGATGTAGCAGCCCAGCCCCAGCCCGCGCAGCTTGCCCGCCTTCTCCGACGCGGCGCGGCGCGCGGGGAAGCCCGCCACGTCGGCGTCGCGCGCGGCGTGGTCCAGCACGCGGCGGAAATCGCCCACGTCGTAGGTCTCGCCCGAGGGCGTGGGATAGGGAAACTGCTCGGGCCTGATGAAGTTCATGCGGCGCAGCTCGAACGGATCGACGCCCAGCTCGCGGGCGGCCCGGTCCATCACGCGCTCCAGCACGTAGTTCGCCTCGGGGCGGCCTGCGCCGCGATAGGCATCCACCTGCGTGGTGTTGGTATAGTACGCCTCGGTCCGCAGGTACGCGGCCGGAATGTCGTAGACGCCCGTCAGCACGCGCGAGAAGAGCTGCCCCTGCATCAGCTGCCCGAA
>NZ_JBELMH010000124.1:0-5919 GCF_042096055.1 Citreimonas sp.
CCCTCGTTGGGGAGGGGTGTCCCACCGACGCAGCTACGGCAGCGCCGGCCGTCTGGCAAGGTGGATAATCGTCGTCAGGGCGTGGTTTCAGGCGCAGTGGGAGGCGCCAATGACGCTGATCGGAAACCCGGCGCCACGGGCCGGTGCGACACGGGCGCGGGTGGAACATGCCCGCGTCGCGGCCTGAAGACTTGATTTTGACGTCCCGCGGCGCGACCTTCTTGGGATGAACAGCTATTCGGCGTTTCCCGGAGGCGCCGCCGGTCAGCCGGTCGTCTCCTTCCACCGGACCGAATTGTCGGTGATCCTGTCGCTCTACGGCCGCATGGTCGCCGCCGGCGAATGGCGCGACTACGGCATCTCGAGCCTGCGCGACGCGGCGGTCTTCTCGGTCTTCCGGCGCACCGCCGAGAACCCGCTCTACCGGATCGAGAAGCGGCCCAAGCTGCGCGCGCGGCAGGGCGAGTACGCGGTGATCGGGATGGACGGGCAGGTCCTCAAGCGCGGGCATGACCTGAAGACGGTACTGCGCGTGCTCGAACGCAAGCTGATTCGCGCCGTCGAGTGAACAGCCGGCGCGCGCGCTAGCGCGACAGGCGTGCGCGGCGGGTCACCGCCCCGTCGCCTTGCGCCGCGATCCGCGCGATGGCCGCCTTCAGCGGTTCGTAGGCCACGGCCATGTGGTGCACGTTGGCGTGCAACAGCATGTCCGGCGCAGAAACCCAGGCGACGTGGCCCTTCCAGAACAGCAGATCGCCACGCCGCACCGGCGCGCCCGGCGCCAGCGTCTCGCCCAATGCACGCTCTTGCATGTCGCTGTCGCCGGGGCACGGCACGCCGCAAAACGCCAGCGCAAGTTGCACGAGGCCCGAGCAGTCGATCCCGAAGGCCGAGTTGCCGCCCCACAGGTAGGGCGTGCCCAGCAGGCGTTCGGCCACCGCCACCGGGTCGTCGGCCCGCGCCTCGACCGGCTCGAGATGTGCGGCCGGCACGAAGCCGAGCGGCGTTTCCAGGAACCGGCCGTGGGACTTCGACACCTCCAGCCGGGTCCCCATCGACAGCGTGACACGGTCGGGCGACTTGAAGTCGGGCCGTTCATAGGCGTGCGTCGCGCGGGCGCTCACGCGGTGGGTCGGCGTGCGGGTCGGGCCCAGCGCGTCCTGGTCCACGTAGCCGACATAGCCGTCGTCGGCCGATTGCACGAAAGCCCAGCCGGCGTGGCGGTCGAATACCGTCACGATGGCACCTGCCAGAAGCTGCCGGTCGCGCGCGCCGCCGGGTGCGGCGCACAGGTCGACCACGGCCGCGTCGATGCCGGCGGCCTCGCCCTCGACATAGCGGGGGGCGTCGATCCGGCCGCGCAAAGATGCCGCCGCCACGCGGTCGTTGGCCGGGGTCAGGCGGCGGTCGCTCACAGCTTCAGCACGACGTCGAGAGCGCCGAGGATCGCGCGCGGACCCTGGCCCAGGCCGCCCTTCGACCGGCCCGGCGCGGCAGATTGCTGCCAGCCGTAGATGTCGAAATGCGCGTAGCGCGTGCCCGGCTCGACGAACCGGCGCAGGAACAGCGCGGCGGTGATCGCTCCCGCCATGCCGCCGGACGGCGCATTGTCCAGGTCCGCGATCCCCGGCTCGATCAGCGCTTCGTAGGGGTCGTGGAAGGGCAGGCGCCAGACCGGATCGGCCGACGCGCGGGCCGCGGTCTCCAGCGCGATCGCGACGCCGTCGTCGTCCGTGAAGAACGGTGCGATGTCCGGGCCGACGGCCACGCGCGCGGCACCCGTCAGCGTCGCCATCGAGATCAGCAGGTCGGGCTGTTCCTCGCAGGCGTAGGCCAGCGCGTCGGCCAGGACCAGCCGCCCCTCGGCGTCGGTGTTGTTGATCTCGACCGTCAGGCCCTTGCGCGAGGTCAGGATGTCCTGCGGCCGGAAGCTGTTCGACGAGACCGAGTTTTCGACCGCGGGGATCAGCACGCGCAGCCGCACCGGCAATTCGAGCGCCATGATCGCCTGCGCGAGGCCCAGCACGTTCGCCGCGCCGCCCATGTCCTTCTTCATCAGGCCCATCGAGCTGCCGGGCTTGAGGTTCAGACCGCCCGTGTCGAAGCAGACGCCCTTTCCCACCAACGTGACCAGCGGCCCGGTATCGCCCCAGCGCATGTCGATCAGGCGCGGCGCCTGTGGACCGGCCCGGCCGACGGCGTGGATCATCGGGAAGTTGTTCTGGATCAGCGCCTCGCCGATGATCACCTCGAGCGTCCCGCCGAAGGTCTCCTGCATCGCGCGCGACGCGGTTTCCAGCGCGGCGGGGCCCATATCCGCGGCCGGCGCGTTGATCAGGTCGCGGGTCAGCGCCTCGGCTTCGGCCAGGATCTCGATCCGGGCGGTGTCGACCCCCTCGGGCGGGACGAGGTCCGCGCCGGCATTTTCGGACGCGCCGGGGCGGTAGCGGGTGAACGTGTAGGACGACAGCAGCCAGCCCAGGCATTCGTTGGCAAGCGCGCCGTCGTCTATGCCGCCAGCGATGCTGTAGATGCCCGGTGCCAGGCGCGGCACGGCCGCCGCCAGCGGAAAGCGCACGCGCGCACGGTCACGCGGCGTGCCGTAGCCCGCCAGCGCGGCGCGGGGCGCCCCGCCCGGGCCGGGGATCATCAGCGCCGCGCCGATCGTGCCGTCGAAGCCCGACGCCTCGACCCAGTTGCGGGTGTCGTCGTCGGCCTGCGCGATCCAGACATCGACCTGGTCCGGGGACAGCACGTGAAGCGGCCATGCCTCGGACGAGGCGGGGGCAAAGGACAAGGGCATCGACGGCAACCTGCGTTGGGAATTCGCCGGCATCGTAAGCCCTGCGCCCTTGTCCGCAAGGGATCAGACGGACAATTCCGGCGAATTCCACAGGCGGACCAGCGACTGTTCGGCGATGCGCGTCAGGCGGCTGAGCGTCGCGGCCACGGCCACCGGATCGGCGTCCTCGATGCACAGCATCACGTCGCGCGACACCTGCGCCATGCTCTTCAGGCCGATCTGCTCGGCGACCGGGCAAAGCGCGCGCAGCGCCTTGTGCAGATCCTCGGGCGGGCCGTCGATCGCCAGGCGCTGGATGTGGAACAGGCGCTGGCTGATATCCTCCATCGCGCGGCAGACTATGTCCTCGGCCCCGAACGGCCCCAGATCGCTGCGCAGCATTTCGAGCGGTTCCGCGTCCACACGCGGCCGTTCGTTAGGAGCAAGAAAGATCACAGTCACTACACACCCTTCCCAGTCGTGCCCCCACGGCTGCCCCCGGTGTGGCAGAGCACGGTTCCCAAAAGGTTGAGCCTGCCCGGCCTTTTCGCTCGAATTTCCACTGAATTCAGCGTATTCGGATCGGCGATATCCCGAACCGGAGACGCGACATGCACCGCGTGCGCCCGCTGCCCGCCTACCTTGTCCAGCGCTATCACGGCTGGAAAGCCACCGGCTACCAGGAGAACCGCGCCTGGTACAAGCGTCTGGCGACCGAGGGCCAGAGACCGCGCGCGATGGTCATCTCGTGCTGCGATTCGCGGGTGCACGTGACCTCGATCTTCGGCGCCGACCAGGGCGAGTTCTTCATTCATCGCAACATCGCCAACCTCGTCCCGCCGTTCGAGCAGGACGGCGCGCAGCACGGCACGTCGGCAGCTTTGGAATACGCCGTCACGGCGCTGGCGGTCGCGCACGTGATCGTGCTGGGCCATTCGCAATGCGGTGGCGTGCAGGGCTGCATCGACATGTGCGAGGGGCGCGCGCCCGAGCTCGAGAAGGAGACGTCCTTCGTCGGGCGCTGGATGGACATCCTGCGCCCTGGCTACGAGCGCATCCGCGAGACCGGGGGCGACAAGGCGACCGCGCTCGAGAAGGAGTCGGTCGTGGTGTCGCTGCGCAACCTGATGACGTTTCCGTTCGTGCGCGAGGCGGTGGACGACGGCAAGCTCACGCTGCACGGCGTCTGGACCGACATCGGCGAAGGCGGGCTGGAATACTGGGATGCCGCCGCCGACCAGTTCAAGCCGGTCTAGACTGGCGTCCGGTCTCCGCGCAGGTCGGAACGCAACACGCCCGAGCGGCCGTCGCGATCCGCGCGGATGGTCGCGCGCCCCAGCCGTCCCGCCAGAAGCCGCAGCGGAACGCCGAGGCACGCGCCGGTGCAGACCGGCAGGCCGGCATCGTCCAGGATCACCAGCCGCCCGTCGCGGAACCCCACGCCGTACCCCCGCGCGGCCAACCGCAGCGCCAGGTCGTTCCACGATCCCGCCGCGTCCACGATGGGGCGCAGGAAGGCACGCAGCAGCGCCAGCGTCTCGGAATCCAGAGGTTCGGGCAGGGCCCCGGTCCGCTTGAAATCATTGGCAGAGGGTATGTGCATCTGGGTCGCTCCAACAATCAGGGACTCAGCGTGGGGCAGGAGATGGGCAAAAGTTCGACCGCCTCGGACTTTCGACAGGAACGGGAAACGAAGCGTTAACGCCGCGTCTCTACGCTGACGGGATGTCGCGTATCGAAGTCACGCTCCGCCCGTCGGGACCCGTTCACGATCAGGCCACGCGCCTTGCGCGCGCCCGGGGCGAGACGCTGTGGGACATGACCGAACGCGCGTTGCGCCGCGAGATCGCGCGCATCGAGCGGTTCGGTCCGAACGCGGGGCTGGCGTCGCCGGGTGTGCTGCAGGATCTCGATCACGCGCGCACTTGGCCGGACCTGCTCGCGCGGTTGCGCGTCCGGGGCCTTGCGGCACGGATGGATGGTGCAGGGATCACCGTCTTTCGTCTGGATGACGGCGCGCGGCTGGATCTGCCCGAGCATCGCGCCGACGGGCGGGATTTGCTGCTTCGCCTCGGTCCATCCGTGGACGACGATATCCTGCACTGGGATCAAGACCGCGCGGTCGACCCCGCCGTGGCCGGCCGCGTCGACCGACAGGCCTAGCGCAGAATGGCCCGAAGAAGCCGGCGCAGCACGCCTGCGCGTCGCGGGCGCGGCGACTTGCGCGTCAGCGAAAGGTCGCGCGCCGCCATCGCCACGATGCGCCGTCCGCGTGCGATGTCCGACATGGCGATCTTCATGATGGATGCTCCCGCTTCGTCCGGCTTCGCCTTATGCGGGGGCATCATGTCCGGCGGATGTGACCGGAATGCGGCCGGTGCCGCGGGCGCGACGGGCGCGGGAATGGCGATTTCAGGGCCGCCATGCCCCGCGCCCGCGCCAATCACGGGCGCAGGGCGCGGATCGTTTCCGCGATCAGCCCTTTTTCAGCACGCGCTGGCCGAAGACCTCGGCGATCTGCACGGCGTTCAGCGCCGCGCCCTTGCGCAGGTTGTCGCTGACGCACCAGAAGTTCAGGCCGTTGTCGATCGTGCTGTCCTGCCGGATCCGGCTGACGAAGGTCGCGAAATCGCCGACGCAGTCGATCGGCGTGATGTAACCGCCGTCCTCACGCTTGTCGACGACCATGATGCCCGGCGATTCACGCAGGATGTCGCGGGCCTCGTCCTCGTCCAGGAAGTCTTCGGTCTCGATGTTGATCGCCTCGCCGTGGCCGACGAAGACCGGCACGCGCACGCAGGTCGCGGTGACCTTGATCGACTTGTCGAGGATCTTCTTGGTCTCGGCGACCATCTTCCATTCCTCCTTGGTCGAGCCGTCCTCGAGGAAGACGTCGATGTGGGGAATGACGTTGAAGGCGATCTGCTTCTGGAACTTCTTCGGCGGCACTTCCGAGACCGGATTGTAGACCGCCTTGGTCTGGTCCCAGAGCTCGTCCATGCCTTCCTTGCCCGCGCCCGACACCGACTGGTAGGTCGACACGACGACGCGCTTGATCTTCGCGCGGTCGTGCAGCGGCTTCAGCGCCACGACCATCTGCGCGGTCGAGCAGTTGGGGTTGGCGATGATGTTCTTCT
>NZ_JBELMH010000125.1:0-5832 GCF_042096055.1 Citreimonas sp.
AGTTGACTGTTAATCAATTGGTCGTAGGTTCGATCCCTACCGCCGGAGCCAAAATTCTCTTGTAATTGCTACAGCATCATAGACGCGGTCGATGTCGCTTGGCCCGAGTTAGGCGTGAGGCTGCCGTCGGCTCGCCGATGCGTTTCGCTAATGTCAACCATAACCTGTCAGCCGCGCGGGCGCACCCCGTGCAGGAAGATGTCGATGGCGCGGTCGCGGCGGGCGGCCTGTTCGTCGGGGTTGCGCGGGACGCGGTCGGGGTCGAGCAGCGCCGGGATCGCGTTGCCCACCACCATGTCCACCAGCACCTCGGCGGCGCCGGCGATCTCGTCGGGGTGCAGCGCGACCTCGCCTGCCTCGACGGCGCGGGCAAGCTCGTCCTCGACGAGGCTGGCGGCGTGCACCGGGCCGCTGCGGCTCAGGGTGCGGCTCAGCTCGGGGTAGCAGCGCGCTTCGGCGATGACGGTGCGCAGCATCTCGATGACCACGTCCGGCGGCTCGCGGCGGGGGTTGAAGGTCAGCAGGATCCGCAGCCGTTCCTCGAGCGGCGCGTCGCGTTCCTCGAGGCGCAGCGGCCGGAACAGCGTCCGGCTCATCCGGGCGAGCCCCGCGCCCAGCAACTCCTCGCGGCTGCGGTAGAGGGTGTAGAGCGTGCGCTTGGACATGCCGGCCCGGCGGGCGATGTCGGCCATGGTCACCTCGTCCGGCACGCGCTCCGACAGCAGCTCCATCGCGCAGTCCAGCACCAGCGTCTCTCGCTTGCGGGGGCACATTTGGACGGGGCGGCCCCGCTTGCGGCCGCCCTGCTCGTCCGCATCCGGCGGATTTTCGGTCATCGGTGCGATCCTCCGTCAACGTTGCGGCAAAAAAGTATGCACTTGCAGCGTCAGCGCCCTTTACAAAACTCTATAGTTCCGTAATTGCCATGCGCAAGTCACACGATTGCATTCACCGAATTTTCGCCGGAGTTCCGTCATGCCGACCGTCCGCCGTTCCGCCCGCACGTTGCTGCTGGCGCTGGGTCTTATCGCCGCCACCACCGCGGGACGGGCGCAGGAGCCCGGCGCAGAGCGTCCGCCGATGCCGGTCACGGTGGTCACGGTCGAAGCCAGCGACGTTCTGCTGACCTCGACGCTGCCGGGGCGTGTCGCCGCGTCGCGCGTGGCCGAAGTGCGCCCGCAGGTCAGCGGCATCGTGCTTGAACGGCTGTTCGAGGAGGGGAAGCCCGTCAAAGAAGGCGATCCGCTCTACCGCATCGACGCGGCCACCTACGAGGCGGCGCTGGCCGCGGCCGAGGCCAACCTGGCGCAGGCGCAGGCGCAGTTGCGGTCGGCCCAACGCGAGGAGGAACGCCAGCTCGAACTGAGCGAGCGGGCCGTGACCAGCAAGCAGGCGCTGGACCAGGCGGTGTCGGCGCGCGACGTGGCCGCGGCCGCCGTCAAGGTGGCCGAGGCGCAGGTGCTGTCGGCCAGGATCGACCTCGACCGCACCACGATCCGCGCGCCCATCGCCGGCACGGTGGGGCTCAGCCAGACGACGCAGGGCGCGCTGGTGACCGCCGGCCAGGCCAGCGCGCTGACGGTGATCCGCAACCTCGATCCCGTGTATGTCGACGTGACGCAATCGGCGGCCGAAGTCCTGCAATGGCGCCGTTCCGGCCAGCAAGTGGCCGAGGAGGAAGGCGCGCGCGTCACCCTGCGGCTGGCCGACGATGCCGCCTACGAGCACGAAGGCGTGCTCTCCGCCGCCGAGCCCCACGTGAACGAGCAGACCGGCGTCATCGTCCTGCGGCTGGAATTTCCCAACCCGGACCAGCTGTTGCTGCCCGGCATGTACGTGCAGGTCGAAGTGCCGCAGGCGGTGGTCGAGAACGCGATCCTCACCCCTCAAGAGGCGGTGACCCGCGACCGCCGGGGGCGCCCGATCGCGATGGTCGTCAACGCCGAGAACCAGGTCGAGACGCGCGAGCTGACGGTTCAGCGCGACCGCGACGACCAGTGGGTCGTGACCGCCGGGCTGTCGGCCGGCGACCGCGTCATCGTCGAGGGCTTCCAGAAGGTCTCGACCGGGATGACCGTCACGCCGGAAGAGCGCGACGCCGAAGAAACCGCCTTCTCGGGCAACTGATCCTTCAAGCTGGGAGCCCCCGATGGCCCGCTTCTTCATCGACCGCCCCGTCTTCGCCTGGGTGATCTCGATCCTGATCATGGGGATCGGCCTGCTGTCGATCTTCACGCTGCCGGTCGCGCAGTACCCGCAGATCGCGCCGCCCTCGGTCAGCATCACCGCCCAGTATCCCGGCGCATCGGCCGAGACGGTGGCCAATACCGTGACCCAGATCGTCGAGCAGCAGATGACCGGCCTCGACGGGATGCGGTACATGTCGTCGTCGTCGACGTCGGCCGGCACGACCAGCATCACCCTGACCTTCGAGGCCGGGATCGATCCCGACGTGGCGCAGGTGCAGGTCCAGAACAAGCTGGCGCAGGCGACGCCGCTGCTGCCCGAAGCCGTGCAGCGCCTCGGCGTGCGCGTGCAGAAGGCGTCGTCGTCCTTCTTCATGGTGATCGCGCTGATCTCCGAGGACGGCCGGCTGGATCAGGCCGACCTGTCCGATTACCTGAACTCGAACATGGTCGACGAGTTCAGCCGGATCGAGGGCGTCGGCGGCGCGCAGGTCTTCGGCGCGCAATACGCCATGCGGATCTGGCTCGACCCCAACAAGCTGGCCGCGTTCGAGATGACACCCTCGGACGTGGTGGCTGCGGTTTCCGCCCAGAACGCGCAGATCTCGGCCGGGGCCTTCGGCAGCCTGCCCGCGCCCGAGGGCCAGCAGCTGAACGCCACGATCACCGCGCAGTCGCTGCTGTCCACGCCCGAGGATTTCCGTAACATCGTCTTGCGCGCCGAGACCGACGGCGGCCTGGTGCTGCTGCAGGACGTCGCGCGGGTCGAGATCGGGGCCGAGAACTACGCCACCATCGCGCGGTTCAACGGCCAGCCGGCGTCCGGGATGGCGCTGAACCTTGCCTCGGGCGCGAACGCACTCGACACCGCCGAGCGCGTCAAGGAGCGCATCGCCGAGTATTCCGAGTTCTTCCCCGAGGGCGTCAGCTACGTCATCCCCTACGACACGACGCCCTTCATCGAGATCTCGATCCACGAGGTGCAGAAGACCCTGTTCGAGGCGATCGGCCTCGTCTTCATCGTCATGCTGCTGTTCCTGCAGAACTTCCGCGCCACGCTGATCCCGACGCTGGCGGTGCCGGTCGTCATCCTGGGCACCTTCGCGATCCTTTCGCTGGCCGGGTTCACGATCAACACGCTGACCATGCTGGCGATGGTGCTGGCGATCGGCCTTCTGGTCGACGACGCCATCGTGGTGGTCGAGAACGTCGAGCGCATCATGGAGGAAGAGGGCCTGTCCCCGCGCGAGGCGACGCGCAAGTCCATGGGCCAGATCACCGGCGCGCTGGTCGGCATCGCGCTGGTCCTGTCAGCGGTCTTCGTGCCGATGGCATTCTTCGGCGGGTCCACGGGCGTGATCTATCGCCAGTTCTCGATCACCATCGTCTCGGCCATGGGGCTGTCGGTGCTGGTGGCGCTGACGCTGACGCCGGCGCTGTGCGCGACGATCCTCAAGCCCAAGCGCCACGGCGCCCGCCGCGGGCCGCTGGGCTGGTTCAACGCGGGCTTCGACCGGCTGACCGGGGGCTACGCGGGCACGGTCGGCTTCCTGATCCGCCGGCCGCTGCGCGTGCTGATGATCTACGCCGTGATGGGCTGGGGCATGGTCTACCTGTTCGAGAACACGCCGACCGGCTTCCTGCCGGCCGAGGACCAAGGCATCCTGATGACGCTGATCCAGGCACCGACCGGCGCCACCGCCGAGCGCACCCAGGCGGTGGTCGAACAGGTCGAGACCTACTTCAACACCGTCGAGGCCGATACGGTGGAATCGACCTTCGGCGTGGTGGGCTTCAGCTTCGCCGGTCAGGGCCAGAACATGGGCCTCGTCTTCGTGCGCATGAAGGACTGGGACGAGCGTCCCGGACCCGGCCAATCCGTGCAGGCCGTCGCCGGGCGCGCCTTCCCCGCCTTCATGGGCATCCGCGATGCGCAGGTCTTTCCGATCGTGCCGCCCTCGGTGATCGAACTGGGCAACGTGTCAGGCTTCGACTTCTACCTGCAGGCGCAGGGCGGCCAGACGCACGAACAGCTTCTGAACGCGCGAAACCAGCTTCTGGGCATGGCGGCCGAAAGCCCGCTGATCGCCTCTGCGCGGCCCTCGGGGCTTGAGGACGCGGCGCAGTTCCGGCTGGACATCGACTGGCGCGCCGCCGGCGCGCTGGGCGTGACGCCGGCCAACGTGGGCACGATGCTGAACATCGCCTGGGCCGGCACCTACGTGAACGACTTCAACGACAACGGCCGGATCAAGCGCGTCTACGTGCAGGGCGAACCCGACAGCCGTGCGACGCCGTCGGACCTGCAGAAATGGCGCGTGCGCAACGCCGGGGGCGAACTGGTGCCCTTCGCCAACTTCACCAGCGAAAGCTGGGAATACGGGCCCCAAGGCCTGACGCGCTACAACGGCGTGCCGTCGATGCAGATCCAGGGCTCGCCCGTGCCGGGCGTCACCACCGGCGAGGCGATCGCCGAGATCGAGCGCCTGGTCGCGCAGCTGCCCCCCGGCTACAGCGTCGCCTGGACCGGCCTGTCGCTCGAGGAACTCGACTCGGGCGGCTCGGCGCCGATGCTCTACGCGCTGTCGCTCGCGGCGATCTTCCTGTGCCTCGCGGCGCTCTACGAAAGTTGGGCGATCCCGTTCTCGGTCATGCTGGCCATGCCGATCGGCGTGCTGGGCACGATGGCCGCGGCGTACTGGTTCGGCTTCGAGAACGGCGTGTTCTTCCAGGTCGGCCTGCTGACCGTGATCGGACTGACCGGCAAGAACGCCATCCTGATCGTCGAGTTCGCGCGCGAGCGCTTCGAGGCCGGCGAGGACCTGCTGTCGGCCGTCAAGCAGGCCGCGCGCCAGCGGTTCCGGCCGATCATCATGACCTCGCTCGCCTTCTCGCTGGGGGTGGTTCCGCTGGTGCTGTCGACCGGCGCCGGCGCGGGTGGGCGGACCGCTGTGGGCTACGCCGTCCTAGGCGGGACGATCACCGGCACCGTCCTGGGCGTGCTGTTCGTGCCGCTGTTCTTCGTGCTGGTGGCCAAGCTCTTCAACCGCAAGCGCGTGAAGGCTCAGGCTGGCGCCCCGGCGGCCGACGCGGCGTCCGTCTGATCGCCGCGGCCGGACGCCGGTGACCCGGAGCGTGGCCCGACTCAGGCCAGTTGCTGAACCGACCTGAGCGCGGGGTACAGCGCGCGGAAGGCCGCGAGCCGCTTCGCCACCCGGCCGGACGGATCGGTGCGCGGCTCGAACACCCGCGTTATCGCCGGCTTCGCCAGCATATCGGCCGGCTCGGCCCCCTCGGCCGCGCAGAGCGCAAGGCGCGCGGCACCCAGGGCGGGGCCCACCTCGGCGCCGTCGCCGCGGCCGATGGGGCAGCCGGTCACGTCCGCGATCATCTGCACGAGCAGGTCGCTGCGCGCGCCGCCCCCGACGCAGAGCAGCGTGCCCGGACTCGTCCCCGCCGCCTCGAGCGCGGCGACCGCATCGGCGAAGGTGAAGGCGATCGCCTCGACCACCCCGCGCATGAGAGAACCGTGCGTGGTCGTCTCTCCCAGCATGGCAAAGCCGCCCCGGATCGTCGTGTCGCCGTGCGGTGTCCGCTCGCCGGTCAGGTAGGGCAGGAACAGCGGGCCGGGCTCGGCCGCGGCGGC
>NZ_JBELMH010000126.1:0-5784 GCF_042096055.1 Citreimonas sp.
GTCTTCTTGCCCTTGGCGATGCCGATCTTCATCTTCGCCACGCCCTTGTGGTTGAAGTACAGCACCAGCGGGACCAGCGTCATGCCCTTGCGGGCGGTCTCGTTCCACATGCGGGCCAGTTCGCGCTTGTTGGCCAGCAGTTTGCGGCGGCGGCGGTCCTCGTGGCCGAACATGGCCTGCTCGTAGGGGGCGATGTAGCTGTTGACCAGCCACAGCTCGCCGTTCTCGACCGCGGCGTAGCTTTCGGCGATGTTGGCGCTGTTCAGCCGCAGCGACTTCACCTCGGACCCCATCAGCACGATCCCGACCTCGAGATCGTCCTCGATCGCGTAGTCGAAGCGCGCGCGCCGGTTCTCGGCGATCACCTTGTAGTTCTTGTTCTCGGGTTTGCTGGCCATGCGCCCCAGATAGGCATCGGCCGCGGCGGAGTCCAGAACCCGCGCGCGGGGGCAATTCCTAACGGATGATGAATCCGTCTCTGCAAGCCATTGATTTCGCTAGGGCACCGGCATGTCCCATCGTGGGACACCCGTCTCAGCTGCCCCGGTAGGTCGAATATCCGTAGGGCGACAGCAGCAGCGGCACGTGGTAGTGGGCGTCCGGGTCCGACATCCCGAAGCGGATCGGGACCACGTCCAGGAACAGCGGCTCGGCCGCGTCGAGCCCGACCTTGCGCAGGTAGTCGCCCGCGTGGAAGACCAGCTCGTAGGTGCCGGGGGCGAACTTCTCGGCCGGCAGGATCGGCCCGTCGGTGCGCCCGTCCTCGTTGGTCAGCTTCGACGCCACCTCGGTCCGGGTCTCGCCCTCGATCCGGTAGAGCGTGATCGCCAGCGCCGCCGCCGGGCAGCCCTGCGCGGTGTCCAGGACGTGGGTCGTCAGATATCCGGTCGCCATGATGCTCTCCTGTCCGTTCGCCCGCATCCCACCGCGCCGGGCGCCCGCGCGCAAGGTGCAATCGGCGATTCCGGTCCCCCGCCGATGGGGCTATGCTGCGCGCCGAACCAGACAGGAGCCCCGGATGACCCGCTACCCCCGCGACATGATCGGCCACGGCCCCGACCGCCCCGACCCGCGCTGGCCCGGGGGCGCGAAGATCGCGGTGCAGTTCGTCCTGAACTACGAGGAGGGCGGCGAGAACAGCCTGCTGCACGGCGACGCGGCCTCCGAGGCATTTCTGTCCGACATCCCCGGCGCCGCCCCCTGGCCGGCCGAGCGGCACTGGAACATGGAGTCGATCTACGAATACGGCGCCCGCGCCGGGTTCTGGCGCCTGCACCGCCTGTTCACAGGGCGCGGCATCCCGCTGACGATCTACGGCGTCGCCAGCGCGCTGGCCCGCAGCCCCGAGCAGGTCGAGGCGATGAAGGACGCGGGCTGGGAGATCGCCAGCCACGGCCTGAAATGGATCGAGCATCGCGGCATGCCCGAGGCCGAGGAACGCGCCGCCATCGCCGAGGCGATCCGCCTGCACACCGAGGTCGTGGGTACGCCCCCGCGCGGCTGGTACACCGGCCGCTGCAGCATGAACACCGTGCGCCTGGCCGCCGAGACCGGGCAGTTCGCCTACATCTCGGACACCTACGACGACGACCTGCCCTACTGGGTGCGCATCGACGGCCGTGACCAGCTGATCATCCCCTACACGCTCGAGGCCAACGACATGCGCTTCGCCGGCGCGCCGGGCTGGGTGACGGGCCAGGATTTCGGCCAGTACCTGTGCGACGCCTTCGACGTGTTGCTGGCCGAAGGCGCCGAGGGCCGCCCCGCGATGATGAGCGTCGGCCTGCATTGCCGCCTGATCGGCCGTCCGGGCAAGATCGCCGGGCTGATCCGCTTCCTCGACCACATCGCGGCGCATGACGGCGTCTGGACCCCCACGCGCCTGCAGGTGGCCGAGCACTGGGCCGCGACGCACCCGCCCGCGCACAAGGAACGCCCGTCCGAGATGGACCGCGACACCTTCGTCGCGCGCTTCGGCGGCATCTTCGAGCACTCGCCCTGGGTGGCGGAACGGGCCTTCGAGCTCGAGCTCGGCCCCGCGCATGACCGCCCGGCGGGCCTCGCCAACGCACTGGCGCGCACCTTCCGCACCGCCTCGCCCGAAGAACGGATGGGGGTCCTGCACGCGCACCCTGACTTGGCGGGCAAGCTGGCTGCGGCGAAGCGCCTGACCGCCGAGTCGACTTCGGAACAGGCAAGCGCCGGCCTCGACGCGCTGACCGACGACGAGCGCGCGCGCTTTACTGCGCTCAACGATGCCTATACCGCCAAGCACGGCTTTCCGTTCATCATCGCCGTGCGCGATCACGACAAGGCAGGCATCCTGTCGGCGTTCGAGACGCGCGTGGCCAACGACACGGATACCGAATTCGCCACCGCCTGCGGGCAGGTGGAACGCATTGCCCGGCTACGACTGGAGTCCATCCTGTGATCCATCCCAAGATCGCCCCGACCTACGCCTTCCCGCCCGGCGGCCTGCCCGCCCAGGACGTCGACCCGACCGGCAGCGCCATCTTCACCACCGCCTACGCGGTGCTGCCGGCGAAGACGCAGCGCGACATCGTCACCTCGTTCCTGCCCGGCTGGAGCGGGGCGCGCGCCTGGATCCTGGCCCGGCCGCTGTCGGGCTTCGCCGAGACCTTCGCCCAGCTGGCGGTGGAACTGTCCCCAGGCGGTGGCAGCGCCACGCCCGAGCCTGACCCCGCCGGGCAGGCCGCGATCTTCGTGGCGTCGGGCGCGCTGCGCCTGTCCATCGGCGGCACGCGCCATGACCTCACGCCCGGGCACCTGGCCTACATCCCCGCCGGCGCCCCGTGGCAGATCTGGAACGTCTCGGACGAGCCGGCCGGCTTTCACTGGATCCGCAAGCGGTACGAGCCCATCGGCTCGCTTAACCCGCTCGAACCCTTCGTGCGGCATGAGACGGACGTGCCGAACAACGCGATGCCCGGCGCCGAGGGCCTGTGGGAGACGCAGCGCTTCTTCGACCCGCTCGACATCCGCCACGACTTCCACGTCAACATCGTGAACTTCGCCCCCGGCGGCCGCATCCCCTTCGCAGAGACGCATGTCATGGAGCATGGCCTCTACGTCCTGCAGGGCACCGCGAAGTACCTGCTCAACACCGACTGGGTCGAGGTTGGGCCGGGCGACTTCATGTGGCTGCGCGCCTTCTGCCCGCAGGCCTGCATCGCCACCGGGACCGAGCCGTTCCGCTACCTGCTCTACAAGGACGTGAACCGCCATCCGCGCCTGACGCTGGGCTAGGCGCGGCCCGACACCGGCCAGACAGGAGAGACGATGCAGACGATCCCGCTCCGCCCGCTCGACGCAGAGGCGTTCGCGTCGTTCGGCGACATCCTCGACACGCGCGGCACACCGGACAAGATGATCAACGCGGGCCTCTGCGGTCGTTTCCACGACCGCGCGCGGCTGGATTTCGGCCCCGGTGGCCGCGCCGGCATCAGCCTGTTCGACGCCCAGCCGCGCGCCCTGCCCTACCGGCTGGACCTTCTCGAGCATCACCCCGACGGCAGTCAGGCCTTCATCCCGATGCACGAGCACCCGTGGCTGGTCATCGTCGCCGAGGCGGGCGAGACACCGGGCGCGATCCATGCCTTCCGGGCGGCGCCCGGCCAGGGGGTGAACCTGTTGCGCGGCACGTGGCACGGCGTGCTGACGCCGCTGCACGCGCCGGGCCTGTTCGCGGTGATCGACCGGATCGGGAGTACGCCGAACCTGGTCGAGCATCCGCTGGATGAGCCGGTCACCATCGTCGACGCCTAGCCGCGCGAGCCACCCCACACGGGGCCTTCGGGCGCCCAGTAGGGCCCGGTGCGGCGATGCGGATTGACCGTATCGCGCCAGGACGGCGCAGGCGCAGCCGCGCCTCTCGCCGCTTCGGTCGGAGCCTCGACGCCGTCGCCCAGAACGTGGCCGATGGCGAACAGCCCGGCGGCGGTACCGAAGAACCGCTCCAAAGCCGCCACGCCCGACGCACCCACCGGTGCGGCGACCGAGATCGCGGTGATGAGCATCGTTGCGGAGAGTATTCCGGTGATGAAGCGCCTGGACATGATCGACTCCTTTCCAAGAGTGCGGCGGGCCGGCATCGGCCATGTCTTGGTGATGGACCGGAGCTTCGCGTGCGGGCAATGACGGGCGCCCGCTATCGGATATCGGCCCGCCAATCATGCGCGCGTTATTGAATGTCGGGCGCGGCGGGCGCAGATTGGGTGCATGAAAACCGCCCTCGCCCCCTTGTCTGCATCCCTGGTCATCGCCGCCGGCCTGGCGCTGGTGCCGGGCGCCGCGCAGGCCGATTGCTTCGCCGCCTACAAGGCCAAGCAGGACGATCCGCTGCGGCTGCATTTCGGCGTGCTGAAGCTGGACGGCGACTGCCCGCCCGGCGACGCGGCCGAAGCGGCCACCCGCGCACGGCTGGACGCGGCCGGGTGGACCTTGCTAGACGTGGTCGGCCTGTCCGAGACGGAGCCGGGCGACGACAGGAAGGCCGATGCCGGACAATTCTACCTTCGTTACTGAAACCCGCCGCTCGGGCACCCGGATCGTCGCGGCGGGCATCGCCGCGATCGTCGGGCTGCTGGTCGCGGCCGGGCTGTGGCTGGTCCTGACGCTGCCCGACGCGGGCGCGTTCAACGCGCGGGTCGAGCGCCTGTTCGTCGAGACCGAGGACCTGTCCGGCCCCGCCGAGATCCGCCTGCTGGAAATCCTCGCGCAATCCGGCACGGCGTTCTCGGACGTGCTGTCTGGCTATCGCACGGTGATCTTCGTGCTGCTGGTCTTCGCCGCCGCGATGCTGCTGGCGGCGCTGGTCTTCCTGGTGATGCTGGTCGGGCTGAACCGCCGCATGGCGCAGATCGAACGCTCGGGGATCGAGGTGAACTCGCTGGTCATCGCGCGCGACGAGGGCGTCGTCTACCTCAACACGATGGGCTTCAAGCTGACCGAGTCGCTGATGGAGACGCTGGCCGTGCTGGCCGAGGCGCGGCTGGACGGCGACACGCTGACCGGCGCGCAGATCGAGGCGATGATCTCGGGCCGCCCCGAGGTCGATTGCGACGAGGCGTCGGGCGCCGTGCGGATCAAGCGGTTGCGGGACGGTCTCGGCAACCAGATGGTCAGCGCGCTGCTGGTCAAGAACATCACGCGCAAGGGCTATGTCCTGGCCGTCGACAAGGGCGTGATCGAGGTCATCTGAGCCAGCGCCCGCAGGTTGCAACCCGGCCGCGCCGCTGGCAAAAGCGAAGGCTTCGAGACCCCGCAGATGCCACGGGAGACGCCCATGACCGCGCTGGACCTCCGCCCGAACGCGCCATTCGACCTTGCGCCGCTGTCGGTGATGCTGACCGATCCCGACGACCTGACGCTGATCAACCCCAACGCCAAGCACCCGTTCGATCCGCTCGAATGGCAGGAGAAGTGGCTGGCCGAGCCCGACGACGCGTCGTTCTACATCACCGACGGCGCGGGCCGCGACGTGGGATTCTTCGCGTTGCGCGTGGGCGTCGGCCCCGAGGTGCGCCACCTCACGTACGTCTATCTGGAACCTGACGCCCGCGGCGGTGCCGGCGCGCGCATGGCGGAACTGGTCGAGCAGGCCGCGCGCGGCCTGGGCGCGTTGACCGTCACGCTGAAATGCGAGCTGGACAATCTGCCGGCGCTCAACGCCTACCGCGCCGCAGGCTACGAAGAGCTGTCGCAGCGCGGCGGCATGGCGACGATGCGGCTGGACCTCGATTGAGGATATGCGGTCCAGGATCG
>NZ_JBELMH010000127.1:0-5451 GCF_042096055.1 Citreimonas sp.
GCCGCCGCCGCGCACCCGCGCGCAGACCGCCCGGCCGCAGGCGGCGGTGCCGCCCCGCATCGTCCGCAGCGCGCCCGCGCGCAGCACGGCTGCGACCGACACCTGGACGATGCCCGCCCGCGCCGGCGCGGATGCCGCGGTGATCCCGGCTGCGGGCGGCGGCACGATGGCGGTGGCAGCCACGTCGTGGATCGTCCCGCGCCACGTCTTCGAGACGCGGGTCGAGCGGGGCGTGACCGTGCCGGCGGGCTACCAGCCGGCGTGGGAGGACGGGCGCCTGAACCCCTGGCGGGCCTGGCAGAAGGTCGACGGCCACCGCGCGACCCAGCGCGTCTGGACCGACACCGTGCCGCGCCAGGGCATTCCGCAAGGGGCGGTCGCGACCGTCGAGGATCCGATCGCGGTCTATCGCACCACGGCGCCGGCCCCGCGCAGCCATGCCGCGCCGCGCGTCCGGTATGAGACCGCCGAAGGCCAGCGCGCTGTGGTCTCGACCAGCGGCGTGGCCGCGACGGCGGCACGGTTCGTGCGCGTGGGGCTGTTCAGCAGCCAGGATCGCGCCGAGGCTGCGGCGGTTCGGTTGCGCGCGGCCGGGCTGCCGGTGCGCTTCGGCTCGCAAAGCCATGACGGCCGGCAGATGCGTGCCGTCCTGGTGGGGCCGTTCGCGTCGGAGTCGGGGCTGAGCGACGGGTTGGCCCGCACGCGCGACGCGGGCTATGCGGGCGCGATCGCGGACTAGCTAGGCGCCGCAGACACCCTGCAGGCGCACCCAGTCTGAATCGCTCGCGACCGGCGTGCCGCCGTCGCCGCCGGGATCGGCCTCGATCAGCGGCAGCGTGGTCTCTCCGGTGGGATCGATCGCGTAGGCGTAGGGCGTGCTGCGCATCTGCGCCGTGCCGAACGCCGCCAGCAACGCGTCGTGCGGTGCCGGGCGTTGCGGTGCGGTCAGCACCTGTTCCGCGTATGACGACAGCGACTCTTCGGGCAGGCTGCCGGTGGTCAGCAATTGCAGCGTGGCGATCAGGCCGGCGTGGTCCAGCACGTCGCGCAGCGGATCGTCCAGCGTGGCGCGCAGCGCCTCGGCGAGGATGTAGCCGGCGGCGATGTCCGGATCTTCGTGATCCTCGAAGACCTGCCGACCCAGCAGGATCACCCCCCCGGGTAGGTGCGCGCTGTCGCGCGTGGCGGTGGGCAGCACCACCAGCGCGCCGGCGCGGTCGGGCCCCAGCACCCGCGCGGCCAGCCGGCGCAGCGGTGCGCGGGCATCGCGGCCGCGACAGGGCTGGCCTGTGACGCGGGTCATGTGCGCCAGCACGGCTTGGCCGATCTCCGCCCGCTTGGCCGGGGGCACCACGGTGGTGGCGTAGCGTTCCAGCGCGCTGGGCAGCCAGAGCACCGCCGCCAGCGCGATCACCGCCGCGGCCGACCCGCCAAGCACGAAGCGCAGCTTGCCCGGGCGCGGCCGGCGCCGGTCGATCGCGCGCAGCACGCGGTCGATGCCGTCGATCATCGTGGTCTCGTCCTCGGGGATTTCGAGCGTCTCGCCCGGATCGCCGTCGAGGTGGTAAAGCGCGGGCCGCACCGTGCCGTTGGCGCGCACCATGGCCGCCACGGACCAATGCGTCAGCACCGCGCCGCTGACCTCGGTCAGGGTCAGCGTGGCGTCGCCCAAAGAGACGATCACCTCGCGGCGCTGTTCGCCGGGCGCGGGACGCCAGAGGCCCGTGGCCTCGAGCCTGTCGTACTCTTTCAACGCGGTCATGCGGGCCTGTATGCGCCTTGTCGCTTTGACACCGGTCTACCGCGCGCCGCGCGGGCTGGAAAGCCCGCGTGTCAGTTCAGCAGATCCTCGTAGAGCCAGGCGTGGCTGCGATGCGCGGACCGATCGTGCCGCGTGGTCGTGCGGCCGCGCAGATCCTCGACGTGGGGCGGCTGTGCCTGCGCCTCGCGGGGCCGGTCCTCGGCCGGGGCGGGCGTCTTGTCGGTGCCGTCGGTCATGGTCGTCTCCTTCGCATGTCCACGGCATGAACTGGGGCGCGCGCCGGGCCTGCCAAGGGCGGATCACAGCTCGCGCGCCACGGCGCGCAGCTCGAACTTCTGGATCTTGCCCGTCGAGGTCTTGGGAAGCTCGCGGAAAACCACGGCCTTGGGGGTCTTGAACCCGGCCAGCCGTTCGCGCGCGAAGGCGATCAGCTCGGCCTCGGTCGCCTGCGCGCCGTCCTTCAGCTCGACGAAGGCGCAGGGCACCTCGCCCCACTTCTCGTCGGGCTTGGCGACCACGGCGCACAGCGACACCGCGTCGTGTGCCATCAGGCAGCCCTCGACCTCGACCGAGCTGACGTTCTCGCCGCCCGAGATGATGATGTCCTTGGCGCGGTCGGCGATCTGGACGTAGTTGTCGGCGTGCATCACCGCGATGTCGCCCGAGTGGAACACCCCGCCGGCGAAGGCCTCGGCCGTGGCCTTTGGGTTCTTGAGGTAGCCCTTCATCACGCCGTTGCCGCGGAACACGATCTCGCCCTTCGTGGTGCCGTCGCGGGGCACGGGGTTGCCGGCCTCGTCCCAGACGTCGACCGGCTCCATGAACGGCATGGCGACGCCCTGGCGCGCCTTCTGCGACGCGCGCGCGTCGCCCTGAAGGTGGTCCCAGTCGGCCGACCAGCAGCATTCGGTGGCGGGGCCGTAGGTCTCGGTCAGGCCGTAGACATGCGTGATGTTGAAGCCCATCGTCTCGATCTTCGCCAGCGTGGCGGGGGCGGGCGGCGCGCCGGCGGTGAAGACCTCGACCACGTGGTCGAAGGCGCGCCGCGCCTCGGGCGGGGCGTTGACCAGCGCGTTGAGCACGATCGGTGCGCCGCCGAAATGGGTCACGCCCTCGTCGGCGATGGCGTCGAAGATGGGCTTGGCGGCGATCTCGCGGCAGCAGACCAGCGTGCCGCCGAGCGCGGGCATCATCCAGGTGTGGCACCAGCCGTTGCAATGGAACAGCGGCACGATCGTCAGGTAGACCGGATGCAGCACCATGCGCCACGACAGCACCTGGCCCATTGCGTTAAGATAGGCGCCGCGGTGATGGTAGACGACGCCCTTGGGCCGTCCGGTGGTGCCCGAGGTGTAGTTGAGCGCGAGGCTCTCCCACTCGTCGTCGGGCATCACCCAGGCGAAGTCCGGATCGCCGCGCGCCAGCAGGTCCTCGTATTCCAGGTGCTCGCTGGTGGCGGGCGCGCCGCCGTGGCGGTCGGCGACCTCGATCACCTGCGGCGCGGGACCCTCCATCCGCGCCATGGCGGCGGCCAGGGCCTCCATGAACTGCGCGTCGCAGAGCACGACCCTGGCTTGCCCGTGGTCGAGGATGTAGGCGACCGTGTCGACGTCGAGCCGCGTGTTGATCGTGTTGAGCACGGCGCCGCAGGCGGGCACGCCGAAATGCGCCTCGGCCTGGGCGGGGATGTTGGGCAGGATCGTCGCCACCACCTCGCCCGGACGCACGCCCAGACCGGCGAGGGCCGAGGCGAGGCGCGTGACGCGCTGGTAGTACTCCGCGTAGGTCTTGCGGTGCGGGCCGTAGACCACGGCGGTGCGCGTCGGAAACACCTGCGCCGCGCGCTGCAGGAACGACAGCGGAGTCAGCGGCACGTGGTTCGCGGCGTTTCTCTCGAGCCCGGTCTCGTCGGCCATCCACCCCATGATGTGTCTCCCCCCTCGCGGCTTTGGTCGCGACCATGAATAGCACCGTTGTGCGCGCAAATCGCATGGAAAACAGCGCGGGCGCACGGGAACGCCCGGGTGTTTCTTCTGCTTCCGAAAATCTTGGGGGAGACGCGGCGGGGGCAGCGCCCCCTGCACGCTTAGGGGCCGTCGATCGGGACCAGCAGCGCGTCGTCCAGCGTGCAGTCGCGCACCACGTCCGCGCCGCAGGTCACGGGGTCCAGGTCACGCGACAGGCACAGGCGCACCTCCTGCACCTGGCCGTCGCGGCAGGTGACGGTGACGCCGTCGGGGCCGAAGGCGGGGTTGTCTTTCAGGAACGCCTCTTCCACGACCCGCGCCGGCAGGCGAACCGGCTCGTCCAGCCGGCGGAACACGTTCGGGCGCGCGACCGCGTCGTAGGCGTCGCGCGACAGGTCGAAATACGCCGTCGCCGACAGGCCCGAGCAGGTGCCGTGCTTCTTCCACTGGTGCCACGCCAACCCGGCCTCGCCCATGATGTCGGCCATCGCCGCGGTCTGCGCGCGCGAGGGCGGGGCGGTGCCGGTGGGGCAGTAGGACTGCCAGCCTGTGTCGTATTGCGGCCAGAGGCCATGCAGCGACCAGCCCAACCCGCGGCCGCATTGCTCGGATCCGCGGGCGATGCCTTCGCGGTCGCACCAGCCGGGCGACCAGCTGAGTGCGAGCACGTAGTAGTCGAAGTCGCCGGGCCGCTCGCCCTCGGCGCGGGCCATGCCGGCGGCCAGCAGAAGGACCGCAAGGGCTGCGCGCATTTGCTCTTTCCTCATGATGCCAAGGCGATTATATAGCGCCCGAGTTTCCCGACAACGGTAACTGTCCCGGATGGCCGGGACCGCCTGGCCCCGAAGGCCACGGCGCGGGAAGGACTATTGCAAGGAGACGTGACATGGCCAAGCTGCTGCACCCGAAGGCGACCGCCGTCTGGCTGGTGGACAACACCACCCTCAGCTTCAAGCAGATCGCGGAATTCACCGGCTATCACGAGCTGGAAGTGCAGGGCATCGCCGACGGCGACGTGGCCGCGGGCGTCAAGGGCTTCGACCCGGTCGCCAACAACCAGCTTGAACAGGACGAGATCGACCAGGCCGAGAAGAACCCGCTTTACAAGATGAAGCTGAAGTTCAACCCAGCTGCGCTGGACGAGGACAAGCGCCGAGGCCCGCGCTACACCCCGCTGTCCAAGCGCCAGGACCGTCCCGCCGCGATCCTGTGGCTGGTCAAGTTCCACCCCGAGCTGGCCGACAGCCAGATCAGCAAGCTGGTGGGCACGACCAAGCCGACGATCCAGTCGATCCGCGAGCGTACGCACTGGAACATCCAGAACATCCAGCCGATCGACCCTGTCGCGCTGGGCCTGTGCCGCCAGTCCGAACTGGACGCCGCCGTGGCCAAGGCCGCCAAGAAGCAGGACGCGGTGATGAACGACGACGAGCGGCGCAAGCTGGTCTCGACCGAGCAGAGCCTCGGAATGGACGCCGAGCCGCGCCTGCCGTCGGCGATCGAGGGCCTCGAGACGTTCAGCCTGTCGGGCTCGTCGCGCGAGGACGAGGACGAGAAGAAGGCGGCGCGGAAGGATTATTCCGACGCGGAAAGCTTCTTCAACCTGCCCGACGACGCGTCCGACGACGACGAGGACGAGGACCAGAAGTGACGGCACGCGGCCTGCGCGCCGCGGGTGTCCTGATACGAAACGGGCGGCCAAAGGGCCGCCCGTTTTCGTTT
>NZ_JBELMH010000128.1:0-1625 GCF_042096055.1 Citreimonas sp.
GCCGCGGCTTTCCAGCGCGTGCAGCAGCGTGACCATGATCCGCGCGCCGGAGGCACCGATGGGATGCCCCAGCGCGCAGGCGCCGCCATGCACGTTGACCACGTCGCGCGGCAGGCCGAGCTCGCGCATGAAGGCCATGGGCACCACGGCGAAGGCCTCGTTCACCTCCCAAAGGTCGACGTCGGACACCTTCCAGCCCAGCCGGTCGAGCAGCTTGCGCGCGGCCGGAACGGGTGCCGTGGGGAAGTCCTTCGGCGCCTGTGCGTGGCTGGCATGGCCCAGGATGCGCGCGCGCACCGGTGCCTCGGCCGCGTCGGCGGCGGCGCGGGTGGACAGGATCAGCGCGGCGGCGCCATCCGAGATCGAGGACGAATTCGCCGCCGTCACCGTGCCGTCCTTGCGGAAGGCGGGCTTCAGCGTCGGGATCTTCTCGGGGCGGGCGCGGCCGGGCTGTTCGTCGGCGGTGATCGTGTCCTCGCCGGTGCGGGAATGGATCGTGACGCCGGCGATCTCGGCCTTGAAGAGGCCCGTGCGCTCTGCCTCGAGCGCGTTCGACAGCGAGGCGAGCGCGTAGGTGTCCTGCGCCTCGCGGGTGAACTGGAACGCCTCGGCGCAATCCTCGGCGAAGGTGCCCATGAGGCGCCCCTTGTGGTAGGCGTCCTCGAGCCCGTCGAGAAACATGTGGTCGATCACCTGTTGGTGGCCGATCCGCGCGCCCTCGCGCATCTTGGGCAGCATGTAGGGGGCGTTGGTCATGCTCTCCATGCCGCCGGCGACGATGGTGTCGGCGTGACCAAGCGCCAGCCGGTCCCAGGCCATCATCGCGGCCTTCATCCCCGAGCCGCACATCTTGTTGAGAGTGGTGGCGGGGACCTCTTCGCCCAGGCCCGCCTTGAATCCCGCCTGCCGCGCCGGCGCCTGGCCCTGGCCCGCGGGCAGCACGCAACCCATCAGCACCTCGTCCACGGCGGGTTTGCCGGCGCCCTTCAGCGCCGCGCGGATCGCCACGCCCCCCAGCTCGGCGGCCGATGCCCCCGACAGCGCGCCCTGGAAACCGCCCATAGGCGTTCGGGCCGCGCCCGTGATCACGACATCCTGCATGCTGTGTCCTCTCCTGTGCCGGGCCCGATTACCGAAAATGTAACCATTTGCGCCTAGGGTCCAAGGGGTATCAGTGACGAGGGTGACAATGAAACTCAACGGGCGCCAGCTGGGCGACACGTATCTGGTGACGGTCGAGACCGCCCGCATCGACGCCGCCGCCGCGATCCGCTTTCGCGAGGAGATGCGTGGCGAAATCGAGCGGTCGCACGGCACGCTGGTCCTCGACCTCGGCCCGGTCGAGTTCATCGATTCCAGCGGCCTGGGCGCCATCGTCGCCGTGATGAAGCTGATGCCCGAGGGGCGGCGGATGGAGCTCGCCTCGCTGGGCGCGACGGTCGACAAGGTCTTTCGCATGACGCGGATGGATTCGATCTTCCGCATCCACGGCTCGGTCGACGAGGCGACGGGCACG
This sequence comes from Citreimonas sp., assembly GCF_042096055.1. Taxonomy (NCBI): domain Bacteria; kingdom Pseudomonadati; phylum Pseudomonadota; class Alphaproteobacteria; order Rhodobacterales; family Roseobacteraceae; genus Citreimonas; species Citreimonas sp. Next base: position 1,517 of record NZ_JBELMH010000128.1, read on the forward strand.
GACGGCTAGGCAGGCGACTGCGTGAAACCACCCCCGGCAGAGCCTGACCACTACTACAGGGTCGCCGCGCGCCACGACGCGGTGACGGCGTGCCTGATCGCCCTGCGCG
>NZ_JBELMH010000128.1:1725-5484 GCF_042096055.1 Citreimonas sp.
GTTGATCCACCGGCTGTGCCACGACGTCGGCTTCGCGCGCCGGGCCGGCGAGAACCGGCTGGACCTGGTGATTCCACTCTCCGGTGCCGGCGGCGCCCGGAAATGACCGGTCGCGCGACATCTTCGCGCCGGATTCGCCGGCGATACCCGGACGCGTAGCCGGCAAGGCTTCCCTCGGCGCCCCGTCGAAACGGCCCCCACCGCGCGGGGCGCCGAGGAATCGCACATGCGCGTGCGCCTTCCGCCCCGCGCTTGAGCCACCCGTTTGACTACCCCCCGCGCGTGCCTAAGATGCGCGCCAGCGACAGGGGAGAGCGTGGATGCGGGACTTTCAACAACCGGGCCGTTCGGCCGTTCTGGCGACCAACGGGATGTGCGCGACGTCGCACCCGCTGGCGGCGGGCGCGGCGATCGACATTCTGAAACAGGGCGGCAACGCCGTCGACGCGGCCATTGCCGGCGCCATCGTCCTGGGCTTGGCCGAGCCGCAGATGACCGGGATCGGCGGCGACTGCTTCGCACTGATCTCGCCCGCCGGGGGCGACGACGTGATCGCGGTCAACGGCTCGGGCCGCGCGCCCGCCGCGGCCGACGCGGCCATCCTGCGAGAGCAGGGGCACGAGACCGTGCCGCTGCAATCGGCGCACGCTGTGACGATCCCCGGCGCCATCGACGCGTTCTGCACCATGTCCGAGCGCTGGGGCAAGCTGGGCCTCGCCGACAGCCTCGCCCCCGCGATCCGCTACATGGAGGATGGCGTGCCGGTTAGCCCGCGCGTCGCCTTCGACTGGGAGGACAGCGAGGACGTGCTCTCCGACAGCGGCCGGCGGCACTTCATGCGCCCCGACGGCTCGCGCCCGGTGGTGGGCGACATGTTCCGCCTGCCCGGCCAGGCCGAGGTGCTGCGCCGCATCGCGAAGGACGGACGCCGCGGTTTCTACGAAGGCGAGGTCGCGCAGGACATGGTGGCCACGCTGAACGCGCTGGGCGGCCTGCACACCGAGGACGACTTCAAGGCCGTCTCCTGCACGATCGCCGACCCGATCAGCGCCACCTACAAGGAACGCGAGCTGCTCGAGCATCCGCCCAACGGGCAGGGCGTGATCGCGCAGCTGATGCTGAACATGCTGGCGCAGTTCGACATCGCGTCGATGGATCCGTTCGGCGCGCAGCGCGCGCATATCGAGGCCGAGACCGCCAAGCTGGCCTACGACGCGCGCAACCGCTTCCTGGCCGATCCCGACCACATGGGCGGCCGGTTCGAGCATCTCGCAAGCCTCGAGACCGCGCAGAAGCTGGCCGCGCTGATCGACCCCAAGCGCGCCATGGCCACCACGCCGACGGCGCTGTCCGAGGCGGTGCACAAGGACACGATCTACATCACCGTGGTCGACCGCGACCGGACGGCGGTGTCGCTGATCTACTCGATCTTCCACGGCTTCGGCTCGGGGATCGCGTCGGACAAGTACGGCATCCTGTTCCAGAACCGCGGCGCGGGCTTCAGCCTGGCCGAGGGGCATCCGAACGAGATGAAGGGCGGCAAGCGGCCGATGCACACGATCATCCCCGCGATCCTGCGCGAGGGCGGCCGCGTCACCATGCCGTTCGGCGTGATGGGCGGCCAGTACCAGCCCAACGGCCACGCGCGCGTGCTGTCGAACGTGATCGACTTCGGCATGGACCCGCAGGCCGCACTGGATGCGCCGCGCAGCTTCGCCGAGAAGGGCGTGCTGCAGCTGGAGCGGGGTTATTCCGACGCGGTGCGCGCCGAACTGGCCGAGATGGGCCACCAGATCGAGACCCCGAAGGTCGCCATCGGCGGCGCGCAGGCGATCCGCATCCACGAGAACGGCGTGCTGGAAGGCGCGTCCGACCCGCGCAAGGACGGCTGCGCGCTGGGCTACTGACGCGCAGGGGCCGAACGACAAGGGGGCGGCCCGGTGCCGCCCCCTTTCGCATCCGCCCGCGCCGGCCGGTTGGCCGCGACAGCGATCAGTAGCTGTATTCGTCGTAGATGCGCGACAGGTCGCCGTTCCAGTCGCCGTGGTAGCGGCGCAGCAGCTCGTCCGCGGGAACCTCGCCGCTTTCGACGCTTTCCTTCAGCGCGTTGAGGAAATGCGTCTCGTCCGGGACAAGGCCGCCGGCCCCGGGACGCGCGCGGGCCTTCAGGCCGGCCTCGGCGATCGCGAGCACCTCGCGCGACAGCTCGTGCATCGAGATGCCGTTCACCTGCGCCTGCAGCCCGTCGACGGACGCGGCGACGCGTAAAGCCTCGCGCGTCTCGGCGTCCCACCCCTTGACCAGATCCCAAGCCGCGTCGAGCGCGCCCTGGTCGTAGACCAGCCCCACCCAGAAGGCTGGCAGCGCGCACAGCCGCCGCCACGGTCCGCCATCGGCGCCGCGCATCTCGATGAACTTCTTCACGCGCGCCTCGGGGAACACCGTGGTCAGGTGGTCGGCCCAGTCCGACAGCGTGGCGATCTCGCCCGGCAGCGCCGGCAGCTCGCCCTTCAGGAAATCGCGGAAGCTTTGTCCCAGCGCGTCGATGTAGCGGCCGTCGCGGTAGACGAAGTACATCGGCACGTCGAGCACGTAGTCCACCCAAGCCTCGAACCCGAAGCCGTCGTCGAAGACGAAGGGCAGCATGCCGGTGCGCGCGTCGTCGAGGTGTCGCCACACCCGGGCGCGCCAGGACTTGTGGCCGTTGGGCTTGCCCTCGAAGAAGGGCGAATTCGCGAACAGCGCGGTGGCGACCGGCTGCAGCGCCAGTGCCACGCGCAGCTTCTGGACCATGTCGGCCTCGGATCCGAAGTCGAGGTTCACCTGAACCGTGCAGGTGCGGCGCATCATGGTGGTGCCGGACGTGCCGACCTTCTGCATGTAGCCGTCCATCAGCGCGTAGCGCCCCTTGGGCATCAGCGGCATGTCGTCGTGCGACCATTCCGGCGCGGCGCCGAGGCCGATGAAGCCCACGCCGATCTCGTCGGCGATGTCCTTCACGTCGCCCAGATGCGCGTTCACCTCGTCGCAGGTCTGGTGGATCGTCTCGAGCGGCGCGCCCGACAGTTCCAGCTGTCCGCCGGGCTCCAGGCTGACGTTGGCGCCGTCCTTCTCGAGGCCGATGATCTTGCCGTTCTCGCGCACCTCGGTCCAGCCGTGGCGGTCGCGCAGACCTTCCAGCACCGCCCGGATCGAGCGTTTGCCCTCGTAGGGCAGGGGACGGTGGCTGTCCTTGCAATAGCCGAACTTCTCGTGCTCGGTCCCGATGCGCCACTGGTCCTTCGGCTTGCAGCCCGCGGCGAGATACTCGGCCAGCTGGCCCTGGTGCTCGATCGGCCCGCCGCCGGATTGAGGGATCGACATGTCTGGCCTGCTCCGGTGGTTCCTGCCGCGACCGTCTGGATGGGCGGAAAGGCGGCCCGTGTCAATGTGCGCGCCCGCGCCACAAGGGTGCGGGAATGACGGGTGTCCGGTCGCGGCCGGCCCGCGGAAACCGGGTTGCGGCCGCGCGGCGGCGGTGCACAGATCGGCGCAGGCAAGCACGAGGGACGCGATGGGAAGGCTGGACGATCGACTGGACGCGGTGCGCGGCGCGATGGCCGAGGGGGGCATCGACCTGCTGGCGCTGGGGCCGGGGGCGCACATGCACTGGATGCTGGGCTGGCACCCGCATCCCGACGAACGCCTGACGCTGCTGGTGATCGGCGCGGACATGGCCGAGTTCGTCGTGCCCTCGGTCAACGCCGAACAGGCGGCCGC
>NZ_JBELMH010000129.1:0-3752 GCF_042096055.1 Citreimonas sp.
TGGCGCGGGCGGGGTGGGACGACGTCATGCTGCTCGAGCGCGACGAGCTGACCAGCGGCAGCACCTGGCACGCGGCGGGCCTGCTGCCGTATTTCAACATGAGCTACGCGACCACGCACATCCACGACCACTCGATCAAGCTTTACAAGACGCTCGAGGACGAGACCGGGCTGAACGCCGGCTTCTACGTGGTGGGCAACCTGCGGATGGCGCAGAGCGACGCGCGCATGGACGAATATCGCCTCTATGCCGCGACCGCCGAGACCGTGGGCGTGCCGTTCGAGTGGATGACCCCCGACCAGATCAGGGAGCGCTGGCCGCTGGTGCGGACCGAGGACCTAAAGGGCGCGCTCTATCATCCGACCGACGGCTACATAAACCCCGCCGACGTGACGATGGCGCTGGCCCGCGGCGCGCGGCAGCGCGGCGTGGCGATCGAGCGGCGCTGGCAGGTCGACGGCTACGAATGGAAGGGCGACCACTGGGACGTCGCGGTCACGAAGATGGTCGAGAAGGGCGGCAACCTGGTGCCCTCGGACGAAACCGGGGTGATCCACGCCGAGCACGTGGTCACCGCCACCGGCAACCACGCGCAGCGCACCGCGAAGATGCTGGGCATCAAGATCCCCGCGATCCCGGTCGAGCACCAGTACATCGTGACCGAGCCTGACCCCGCGTTGGTCGAGTACCGCAAGACGCATGGCGAGCATCCCGTGCTGCGCGACGCGGACGCCAAGTGGTACGTGCGCGAGGAGCGCGGCGGCTGGATCCTGGGGCCCTACGAGCGCAACGCGCCCGCGCGGTTCGAGTACGGGGTGCCGGACAGCTTCCGCGCGGACCTGTTCCCGCTGGCGCTGGACCGGATCGAGGAGGAATACATGTCCTTCATCCACCGGATTCCGTCCTCTGAGCAGGTGGGGCTGAAGGACGATTACAACGGCCCGATCTGCTACACCCCCGACGGCAACCCGCTGCTGGGCCCCGCACCCGGCCTGCGCAACATGTGGCTGGCCGAGGGTTTCAGCTTCGGCATCACCGCCGCCGGCGGCGCGGGGCATTACCTGGCGCAGCTGATGGTCGAGGGCGAGGCCGCGATCGACATGGCGAGCCTCGATCCTCGCCGCTACGGCGGGGACTGGATGACCACCGAATACGCCGCGCGCAAGAACGAAGAGGCATACGAGCACGTCTACATCCTGCACCACCCCGACGAGGAACGCCCCGCCTGCCGCCCGCTGCGCACGGCGCCCGCCTATGACCGGCAGAAGGCGATGGGCGCGCAGTTCGGCTGCGTGAACGGGTGGGAGCGGCCGAACTACTACGGCCCGCTGGACGCGCCCGACAGCTTCGACCACGACGCGCGCAGCTTCCGCCGCGGCGGCTGGTGGCAATACGCCGAGGCCGAGGCACAGGCCATCCGCGAGGGCGTGGGCCTGATCGACGCCACGGCGTTCGCCAAGCACCGAGTCTTCGGCCCCGGGGCGGCCGCGTTCCTCGACTGGTTCACCTGCAACCGGCTGCCCAAGGTGGGCCGCATCAACCTGACCTACGCGCTGACGGCGCACGGCACGGTGCGGACCGAGTACACCATCGTGCGGCTGGCCGAGGACGACTTCTACCTGGTGTCGGCCGGCGCGTGGGAAGCCTATGACGGCGACCACCTGCGCAAGGCCGAGGAAGACTGGTTCGCGACGCATGGAGGCGGGCCGGACAACTGGTTCGGGGTCGAGAACGTCACCACGAAATGGGGCGTCTTCGCCATCGCCGGGCCCAAGGCGCGCGCCGTGCTGCAGGCGGTCGTGAAGGACGCGGACCCCGCGAGCGTGCTGTCGAACGCGCGTTTCCCGTGGCTCTCGGCGCGCGAGATCGAGCTGGGCATGTGCCCGGTGCGCGCGATCCGCGTCGCCTATACCGGCGAGCTGGGCTGGGAGCTGCACCATCCGATCGAGATGCAGAATTACCTGTGGGACCTGCTGATGAAGGCGGGCGCGGCGCACGGTCTGAAGCCCGTGGGCGCGCGGGCGCAGAACTGGCTGCGGCAGGAGAAGAGCTATCGCGCCTTCGGCAACGAGCTGGGCCGCGACGCGACACCGCTCGAGGCAGGGCTGGACCGCTTCGTCGACCTGACGAAGGACTTCCACGGCAAGGCCGCGATGGAGAAGACCGGCATCCGCAGCGTCTGCGTCACGTTGCGGATCGACGGGCCGGCCGATGCCGATCCTTGGGGGCGCGAGGCGCTGTATCTGCCCGACGGCACGCGCGTCGGGCGGCTGACCTCGGGCGGCTACTCGGTCACGTTCGGCCAGTCGATCGGCATGGGCTACGTGCGCCCGGACCTGGCGGCCGAGGGCACGGCGATGAAGGTGCGGATCATGGGCGACCTGTGGGACGCGACAGTGACCTGCGACAGCCCCTACGACCCGAAGAACGCGACGATCCGCGCGGACGGCTGATGCCTGTTCCCCCGCCCGCGCGGCCCCGCTAGGGTGCCCGCGACGCGGCGGAGGGACCACATGGACAAGGCTCGGGTCGGGCGGCGCGAGGGCGCCGGGCGGGCGCTGCTGCTGGTGCTGGCGGCGCTGGCGCTGATGGCCGCGCTGGCCGGGCAGGCGCGCAACCCGCTGGTGTCGGGCGCCGAGCGCTACGCCGCCACGGTCGCGGCCTCGGCCGGGGGCGTCTACCTGACGCTGCGCTCGCTCAACGCGTTCCTGTCGACCGCGCAAGAGGTCGAGGTCGGCGGCTCGATGGTGGTGTCGGGCACGGCGCAGCCGCTCAAGCCGCTCGAGCCGGTGGACGACACGATCGAGCGCGTGGCCGCGATGGTGTTTTTCGTCATGGTCGCGACCGGAATCCTGTCGGTGGCGATGGGACCGGCGGCGGCTTTGGGCTTCGTCCTGCTGGCCGCGGCGGCGGGCGTGGCGGCGCTGGGCCGGCGACGCGCGGTGCGGCTGATCGCCTGGCGGCTGGGGCTTTACGGCGCGGTGCTGGCGCTGGCGCTGCCGGGGGCGTTCCTGGCGGCCTCGGCCCTGTCCGAGCGGATGACCGAGGCGGCGATGACGCGCCACCAGGCGGTGTTGGCCGAGATCACCGCGCAGGTCGAGCCGGCCATCGCCGAGGCCGACGCGACCGCCAGCCTCTGGGGCCGCATGGCCGAGCTGCGCGACGGGATGGAGCGCTACACCACGATGGCGGGCAACCTCTACGAACGCGCCGACGACCTTGTGGCCAGCCTGATCGGCATCCTGTCGGGCTTCGTCTTCCGGCTGCTGGTGCTGCCGGCGCTGATCCTGGGCGGCGTGCTGGTGGGCGTGCGCGCGGTCTCGGCCGCGCTGGCGGGGCGCTGAGTTTGCGCCCGCGCGCTCCGCGGCCTATGTGGTGGCCCCACGGGAACGGAAAGGGATGCGCATGACACTTCAGGTCTATCTTTCGGGCGAGATCCACACCGACTGGCGCGAGCGGATCGTGCAGGGCGCGCAGGGGCTGGACGTGGCCTTCGACGCGCCGGTGACCGACCACGCCGCCAGCGACGATTGCGGCGTGGCGATCCTGGGCGCCGAGGACGACAAGTTCTGGCACGACCGCAAGGGCGCGATGGTCAACGCGATCCGCACCCGCCGCGGGATCGAGCAGGCCGACGTGGTCGTCGTGCGCTTCGGCGAGAAGTACAAGCAGTGGAACGCCGCCTTCGACGCCGGCATGGCCGCCGCGTACGGCAAGTCGCTGATCATCCTGCAGCCGCCCGAGCACGACCA
>NZ_JBELMH010000129.1:3852-5469 GCF_042096055.1 Citreimonas sp.
CTTGGTCTCGTAGAAGTTCAGCGCGTTCAGCCACGGCGCGATCGCCATGTCGGCGATGGAATACTCGCCCGCGATCCAGTCGCGGCCCTGCAGCGCCGTGTCGAGCACGCCCAGCAGGCGGCGCGCCTCGCCGGCGTAGCGCTCGCGCGGGCGGGGGTCGTCGATGTCCTTGCCGGCGAACTTCCAGAAGAAGCCCATCTGCCCGAACATCGGCCCGAGGCCGCCCATCTGGAACATCACCCATTGCAGGATCTCGAAGCGCTGCGCGGCCGTCGCGCCGCCGAACTGGCCCGACTTCTCGGCGAGGTAGACCAGGATCGAGCCGGATTCGAACAGACCGACCGGGCCGTCGGGGCCGTTGGGGTCGATGAGCGCGGGGATCTTGCCGTTGGGGTTCAGCGCGGTGAACTCGGGGCTTTTGACGTCGGTGTCCGACAGCGAGACGCGGTGCGCCTCGTAGGGCAGGCCCATCTCTTCCAGCGCGATCGACGCCTTCACGCCGTTGGGCGTGGGGAAGGAGTAGAGCTGGATGCGGTCTGGATGCTGCGCGGGCCAGCGGCGCGCGATCGGGTGGGTGGCGAGGTCGACCATCGGGTGTCTCCTGGTTGGTTTGCGGTGAAGGTAGACCCGACGGGCGGCGGCGCAAACGCAACCGGCGCGCACAGGGGCTGTGCGCGCCGGCGGGGGTAATGGGCAGGCCTAGGGTCGGATCAGACCGTGCGGGCGGTCGCCTCCATCCATTCCTTGTGGCGCAGCTCGTCCTCGTAGGCGCGCGTGAAGACCGCGCGCTCGTCGGCGGGGACGCAATCGTTGTCCTTGCCGTTCTCGTAGGCGCTGACGGTGTCGGTCTCGTTGCTGGCCATCGCCATCAGGATCGAGCCGTCGTCGCCCACCATGTCTGCGAAGGCGACCTTGCCGGTCGTCAGCATCTGCTTCATGTCGCCTTCGCCGGGAATGTCGGCGCCGGCGCGGCCGGCCATGGCCTTCAGCTCGGACATGTGGCGTTCGTGGTCGCCCTTGAACTCGGCGATCTTGGACTTGAGCTCGGGCTTGTCCAGACGCTCGATCACCGCGTCGTAGGCGGCGATCGCGTCATGCTCGAGGATGATGAAGTTCTCGATCAGCTTCGGGAAGTCCGAGCTGGTGCCCACTGTCGTAACCATCGTGACTACTCCTTCCGGTTGTGTTCACCGCAAACGCGCCGGCCGCGGGGCTGTTCCGTGCGCCGCGGGTGATCGGCGGAAAGGCGTCGTCAGATCGGCTTGTCGCCGGCCTCACTCTCCCTTCACGGCAAGGTGGGGCGCGGTCACGTCGATGCCCTGGGCGCGGCCCACCGCGTAGTATGTCAGCCGCCCGGCATGCACGTTGAGCCCCGCCAGCAGGTGCGGATCGTCGGCGCAGGCCTGCCGCCAACCCTTGTCGGCCAGCGCCAGCATGAACGGCATCGTCGCGTTGCCGAGCGCGATGGTCGAGGTGCGCGCCACCGCACCCGGCATGTTGGCGACGCAGTAATGCATGATCCCGTCCACGTCGTAGACCGGGTCGGCGTGCGTCGTGGCCTTCGAGGTCTCGAAGCAGCCGCCCTGGTCGATCGCCACGTCCACCAGCGCAGCGCCG
>NZ_JBELMH010000130.1:0-3524 GCF_042096055.1 Citreimonas sp.
CTTTCGACGTCCTCGGCGCCGGCCTCGATCGCGGCCATCATCACCGTGTCCGCGTCACCGACGGAAGCCGGATAGACGATCTCGCCCTTACGCTCGAACATGAAGGCGACGCTGCCGGTCTCGCCGAGGTTGCCGCCGTTCTTGGTGAAGGTCGAGCGGACGTTGGACGCGGTGCGGTTGCGGTTGTCGGTCATCGCCTCGACGATGATCGCCACGCCGTTGGGGCCGTAACCTTCGTAGCGGATTTCCTCGTAATCCTCGCCCTCGCCGCCGGACGCCTTCTTGATGGCGCGCTCGATGTTGTCCTTGGGCATGGACTGGGCCTTGGCCTCCTTGATGGCCAGGCGCAGGCGGGGGTTCTTGTCGGGGTCCGGGTCGCCCATCTTGGCGGCGACGGTGATCTCCTTCGAGAACTTCGAGAACAGCTTGGCCCGAACCGCGTCCTGGCGGCCCTTGCGGTGCTGGATGTTTGCCCATTTGGAATGGCCGGCCATGGTCTTGCCTCATGCGGATGTCGGACAGCTGCGCCCTCTTATCGCATCGCCACCGCACTTGCCAAGGCCGCCGCGCGCCATGGGCGCGACGTCGCGATCCGCGCGCACCGGCTATCGCGGCGCGCGCGGGTCCGGCTTACATCTTGCCTTCGGCCTTGGCCCAGTCCAGCGCGCGGTCGAGCGCGCGCTTCAGGCGCGCGTGGATCTGGCGCACGTCGTCCTCGGTCACGATCAGCGGCGGGCACAGGGCGACGGTCTCGTAGACCGCGCGCACGATCAGGCCCTCCTCGGCGGCGAATTCGGTGACGACCTTGGCCATCGAGCCCGCGGGCTGGAACGCCTCCTTGGTAGCCTTGTCCCTGGCCAGCTCGACCCCCGCAATCAGGCCGACGCCGCGGACCTCGCCCACCAGCGGGTGGTCCGCCAGCGCGCGCAGCCCGTCTTGGAACAGCGGCTCGAGCCGCTCGGCGTTGCCCATCAGGTCCTTCTCCTCGATGATCGCGAGGTTCTCGAGACCGACGGCGCAGGCGACCGGGTGGCCCGACGCGGTGTAGCCGTGGCCGAAGGTGCCCAGCTTCGCGGTGTTGTCGGCGATCGCGTCGTAGACCTTGTCGTTCACGACGATCGCCGCCAGCGGCATGTAGGACGAGGTCAGCTGCTTGGACGTCACGATGATGTCGGGCGTGAAGCCGTAGCGCTCGCAGCCCCAGCGCGCGCCGGTGCGGCCGAAGCCGTTGATGACCTCGTCAGAGACGATGAGGATGTCGTGCTTGCGGCAGATCTTCTCGACGCCCTGCCAGTAGCCTTCCGGCGGGGTCATGACGCCGCCCGCGCCCATCACCGGCTCGCCGATGAAGGCGGCGATGGTGTCGGCGCCCTCGCGCTCGATCGTGTCCTCGAGTTCCTTCAGCAGGCGGTCGGTGAACTGCGCCTCGGTCTCGCCCTCGTGGCCCCAGCGCCAATGATGCGGGCATGTCAGGTGCACGACCGGGATCGCCGGCAGGTCGAAATCCTTGTGGTTCGCGGGCAGGCCAGTCAGCGAACCAGACGCGATGGTGATGCCGTGATAGGCCTTGTTGCGCGACAGGAATTTCTTCTTCTGCGGCCGGCCGAGGCCGTTGTTGAGGAACCAGACCATCTTGATGACGGTGTCGTTGGCCTCGGACCCGGAATTGGTGAAGAAGACGCGGTTCATGCCCTCGGGCGTCATCTCGGCCAGCTTCTCGGCCAGGCGGATCGACGGCTCGTGCGCCTTGTGCGCGAAGCTGTGGTAATAGGGCAGCTTCTTCATCTGCGCATGCGCGGCGTCGGCCAGGCGGGTTTCCGAGAAGCCCACCGCGACCGACCACAGGCCGGCCAGCGCCTCGATGTATTCCTTGCCCTCGGTGTCGAAGACCCGTGCCCCGTCGCCGTGGGACATGATCATCGGGCCCTTTTCCTCGTGCGCGCGCATGTTGGTATAGGGGTGCATCGAATGGGCGATATCCGACGCGTGAAGAGAGTTGGGACGTTCGTTCATGGAAATCTCCTGTACGGATGGGCCGCGACCCTGCGCGCGCGGGCGACTCGGGTTCGTTGACGGCATTCTAGGGAATGACGCGGCGGATTGCAGCGAAATTTGATCAAATCGGCTCCAGCCCGCACCATTCGGCGATGAACAGCGCAATCGCGCCGGTCACGCGCTGCACCGAGGGCAGGTAGACGCGTTCGTCGAAGCCGTGGATGCCCTGCGAGACCGGGCCGTAGACGAGGCACGGCGTGTTGCCGTAGATCGTGAAGACCCGCCCGTCGAGGTAGCCGGGCGTCACGAAGCTTTCCAGCGGCGCCTCGAAGCTGGCCACGTGCGCGCGGCTCAGCGTCGCCTCGGCTTCGGAGCCTTCCTCCAGCACGTAGCCCTCGGCGAAGAAGCCGTTGAAGATCACCTCGGGCGGGTTGTTCGACAGGAACGGGATCCCGGCCGAAACGCTGCGCACCGTCGCCTCGATCTCGTCGGCGGCCTCGCGCGCGGGCGTGCCCGGGTAGATCGCGATGCGGCAGTCGAACTCGCACCAGGCGGGGACCGAGGAGGCCCAGTCGCCGCCGCGGATCTTACCGACGTTGAAGTTGATCGGGTGGTCGAGATTCTCGAAGTAGCGGTGATCGCCCTTGCGCGCGTTCCACTCGGCCTCGAGCCCGCGCAGCCCGCGGATCAGCTCGTAGGCCGCCTCGATCGCGTTCGCGCCGCTGCCGGCCTCGCGCACGTGCACGGGGATGCCCTGCACGCGGACGCGGAACCAGATGACGCCGCAATTGGCGCGGACCAGCTTGTCGTCCTCGGGCTCGGGGATGATCGCGGCGTCGGCGTTGTAGCCCCGCAGCAGCGCGGCCAGCGCGCCGTTGCCGGTGCATTCCTCCTCGACCACCGATTGCTGGTAGAGCGTAGCGGCCGGCCGGTATCCCAACCGGGCCAGCGCATCGACCGCGAAGATGTTGGCGGCGATCCCGGCCTTCATGTCCGCCACCCCGCGGCCGTACATCCAGTCGCCGTCGCGGCGCGGCTCGAACGGGGGCGAGGTCCACATCTCGTGCGGGCCTTCGGGGACCACGTCCACATGCCCGTTCAGCACCAGGGAGCGGCCCTTCTCCTCGCGCGGGCGCCATGTGCCGACGACGTTCTGCGCGTTGGAATAGTCCACGTCGACGGGCGAGAAGCCGGGATGATGCGCGATGTCGTCCACGTCGATGGTCCAGCGGTCCATCGTGTAGCCGCGCGTCTTCAGCTCGCGGAACAGGAAATCCTGCGCCGTGTGCTCCTGCCCGCGCAGCGACGGGTAGCGCGTCAGCGCCTCGGTGAAGGCAAGCTGGTCGTCGAACCCGTCGGCGACGGCGCCCAGGATCGATCGTTCGAGGTCTTGCGACAAGGCCATGTCAGCGCTCCATGAAGCCGGAGAGGAAGTGCACGAGCGACGTGGTCAGCCCCTCTGACAGGTAGCCGCCCTCCTGCACCAGCACGGTGGGCAGGTCGGCGGCGGCGATCATCGCGCCCGCGCG
>NZ_JBELMH010000130.1:3624-5392 GCF_042096055.1 Citreimonas sp.
CGACACGGTCAGCACGTCGGCGCGGTCGTAGAAGATGCCCTGCGTGCCGTTGCCGTGATGCGTGTCGATGTCCAGCGTCGCGACGCGTTCGTGCCGCGTGCGCAGCCGCGCCGCCGCGATGGCCGAGACGTTCATCATGCAGTGCCCGGCAGCGATGTCGGCGGTGGTGTGGTGCCCGGCCGGCCGGCAGAGAGCGTAGGCGGCACGATCGCCCCCAAGCACCGCGTCGGCGGCGGCGACCGCGCAATCGGCGGCGCGACGGCTGGCGCGCCAGCTGTGCGGACCGATCGGGGCGGAGGTGTCGCCCATGTGCCAGCCCGCGCGGCCCACGATGCTGTCGGGATACCGCGAGACAGGCGCGCGCGGGAAAACGTTCGGCACCACCTCGGGGCCGGCATCGTGCAGCTTCTGCCATTCGTCCCACGCGGATTCGAGGAACGCCAGCAGGCGCGGCGTGTGCACCGCCTCGAAGGCCGAGCGGTCCGCCTCGGGTGGTGCCTCGGGCGTCAACGACAGCTGGTCCAGCCCGGCCAGCAGCAAGCGCGCGCGCTCGGCCTGTTCGGCGTTGCGCAGGATGCGCCCGTGGGTCAGGCGAAAGACCGGGTCATGGGCCTCGGTCTCGGGGGCGTAGAAGCATCTCATGGGCGGGTGTCTTCTTCCATTTCGCGGAACTGGGCGGTGACGACGTCGCGCGCGACGTCGATGTGGTAGCGGATGGCCTCGACCGCGTCGGATTCGACGCCCGACCGCAGCGCGTCGAGGATCGGCACGTGGGTTTCGGCCAGACCCACCGGGTCGTCGTAGAGCCGTCCGATCAGCATGATCGTCAGCGCACTTTCGGCGGCAATCTGGTCGAAAACGGCCAGGAACTTCGGATTGCCGGAGCCCGAGCACAGCAGTCGGTGGAATTCCATGTCGGCCTCGACCTGCGTGGCCATGTCGAAACCGGGGCCGGCGACGCGGCGCATCTCGTCGATCTGGCGCGCAAGCGCCGGCGCGGCCGCCTCGACGCCGTCGCGCATCAGCCGCCGCACCGCGGCCACCTCGATCACGAGGCGTAGTTCGTAGAGGTCGTCGAGCTCGCGCGCGGTAATCTTGCGCACGAAGAATCCGCGGTTGGGTGCGTAGGTCACGAGGCCCGAATTCTCGAGCAGGCGCGCCGCCTCGCGCACCGGCGCCCGGCTGACGCCGAGCTGCCGGGCCACGACGGATTCCGACAACCGCTGGCCGGGCGGAAGCTGGCCGGTGACGATCGCCTTGCTCAGAAGACGCGCGACGCGCTGCACCAGCCCCTCGCGGTCGAGCGGGCGGAACGCGTCGTTGTCTTGGGTCTCGCTCACGGGATTCGCCGCCTCGGCCATCGGGATGGGCCCAGCCTAATTGTAGATCTGGCGACTGTCGACAATTTGCTTGACTCCCACGGACCCGATGCCCTTCCCTTTGGTCAGATCATTCGAGGGACGGCACCCATGGCGGACGGAGCACTCACCGAAAGCATCGACACGGTACGGCGCGATCTGGCGGCGGCCTACCGGCTGATCGCCCTGCACGGCATGGACGACGGCATCTATACACACATCTCGGCCCGCCTGCCCGACGGCGCGAACGGCGAGAAGCGGTTCCTGCTGAACCCCTACGGGCTCAGCTTCGACGAGGTGACCGCGGCGAACCTAGTGACCGTGGACGAGACCGGCGCGGTCGTCGACGACCCCTACGGCGCCGGCGTCAACGCGGCGGGCTTCACCATCCATTCGGCCGTGCACATGGC